>CAZGZM010000083.1:0-9165 GCA_964529955.1 uncultured Thermotogaceae bacterium | reverse complement strand
AATTTATAGTTTATATCATAATTTTCTTTCCAGTATTCCGCTACTTCTTTATCAATTTCACCTGTTTTTTTGTCCCAGACAGATTTGACATATCCATCTTCTCCAACCGGTCCAAAAACTGCATCCCAGACATCCCACTGACCGCCTGATTTTCCGTTAGGTCCGCAGGCAAGTTCATACTGATTTTCCTGGTAAATGGTGAAGTAAATTTCTCCGTGGGTGCTTCTACAACTCGGTCTCTCTGTTGAGACCCAATCACCCCCAAAGAAGTATGCGTTCGCATCTTCATATATATTAACCAACTGATGGTAATTGAAGTCAAGCGAGTCAGGATACCATACGTAGGACATTCCAAAATCTTCCGGATACCAGACTTTCATGGCCATTGCTTCCCATCCGCCTGTGGAACCACCCGCAAGTAGTTTTGCCCATGGTTCTTTTTTCATATTGAAATTTTCTTCCAGATATGGGATTAGTTCAGTCATGATAGCATCACCGTATGGTCCAATGTTAGCTGTGTTTACTGAGTATGAAGTATCGTAATAGGGATTTGCATCTCTAAAGGATACAACAATCATTTTAGATGTGTCTGCTGATGTCCAGAATTTGTAAACATCATTTTCTTCATCTTCAGCGAATCCTATTGGTGCTCTCGAACCCGGAAAGTGTCCCTGGAAATAAAGAACTGGGTAATCAGTATCAGGATTATCATAGTATCCTTCAGGTAGAAGAACATTTGCTCCTATATACATATCGCTTCCCCAGAATTCAGAAATAAGATCACTCTTAATTTTTACGTACTTAACGTAATCTGTGTCTTCATAATTTCCCTGATGTAAAACCATTCCTTCTTCCAGTTCATAATCAGGCACAATTACTTCAGAAATCTGAAGGTCAACTTCAGAGCTTCCGTTTTCACCAATGGTTATTTCTTTAACAGCACTCATTGCATTTCCAACAGATTCCCAGAACCACTGTCCGTCTCCGGTGTCCTTGTGCATGAGCAAAGTATTTCCATCCGCTTTCTCAAATGTAGTATAAACATTCAAAAAGGCCTGTGCATAATAAGTTCCCTCTGGTAATTCAGAAAATGAATCAAGAGGATAACCGATTATTCCATCTGTTTCATCATTAAACGTTGCTATAGATTCTGGATCAAAATCGAATACATCTTGCCCCCAGAAAGGTACTCCTGTTACATCAACCTGATAAACAGGATCATCAGAAGAATCGTTTGATAAAATTACAAATACTCTTCCATTGATTGGTGTCTCTAGCCCCAAATCGCTAATTGTGTTTATTGCTTCCGAGGATAGGCTGACTTTAATAGTCAGTTGGGATGAAGGTTCAACACTTCCTGCTACCAGTGAAGAAACCATTAGACAAACAACTATGAACAGTCCGACGATCTTACTATACTTATCAGTCATCTTGCTCATTACAGTACATTTCATAAAAACACCTCCTTTAAGATAATCGATTATATTACATATAAGGGAATTATTCATGATTAAGAGCAGTTAAATAATATATTTTTACATATTCTTCTTATTTCATGAGTATGCTAAGTTATGCTATGCATGTTATTAAAGATTATTACGTTTCCGTATAAACAAAAAAATCAAGCACAAGATCTTTCTAATAAATTATTTATAACTATTTCAGAATATTTTTGCCATTCCTGAGTTATGAAATAAAATCCGAGTTATTTCACATTACAAATAAGTTAATTTATTTCAGATTTCGAATTTATCCCCTGATTTTTCAAAAAAATCATTTTTAAGCAAGTCAAGAGATAAAATCATTCTTATTCTTTAATAGAAAATAACTTACATTCTGAGATAATAAGATATAAAATATATATTTTATAAGGAGGTAGTTTAATGTTGAATTTTTTAATAATATATATCACATCATTTGTAGTATTTTTTCTGGTTGATCTCTTCTGGCTGGTTGTTGTTGCAAATAAACTATACAAAAAATATCTTGGATTTATTATGAAGGATAGTCCCAATTGGGGTGCTGCGATTATATTTTATCTTTTATATATAGCAGGCTTGGTATTCTTCGTTATTCAACCAGCAATTGAAAAGGGCAGCTGGCAACAGGCTCTATTTAATGGGTTGTTTTTCGGATTCATAACATATGCAACATATGATCTGACAAATCTTGCAACTCTCAAGGACTGGCCATTCACAATTACAGTTATTGACCTTATATGGGGAACAGTCCTTGGAGGAACGGTATCTATACTGACATATCTTATAGTCTCAGGCTTTAACTGGGTTTCAGTGGGATAATATTCAACTTATTAAAATTATTCTATTATGTCTTAGATTTGAATCTGAGCATTTTCCACTTGCCAAATTCTTTAAATCCTATTCTGTTGTAGATTTTCCCTGCTGTTGGATTGTCATAAAAGAGGCATGCAGTTTTACCTTCATTAATCAGGTCTGAACACATTTTGCTTACAACTTCGGTAGCATATCCTCTTTTTCTATAATCCTTATCTGTAGCTACAGCAACTACCATAGCCATATCATCAATCTCAGCTGATGTTGAAGCTGTCGCAACTGTTTTTCCATCCTGTTCAAGATAGTAGCTTCTGGCGCTTCCATTTTTTAATCCTTCTCTATATACTTCATTATCTCTTTCTCCAAATTCAGATATTGTATCCAGCAGATCAGATACTTTTTGTGATTCTTCAAGTGTAACCCTTTTTATTTCATGTTTATTTTCATTTACTGAAAGATTTTTAAGTACTGCGAAATGAGAATTTACTTCCTTCTCTAAATAATTTTTTAAATAAGGTTTGATTTTATCAACAACCTCTAATTTTCCACTCAGTACCCTTGTTTTACCATAGTCTTTTACTATTTTTGCTGCTTCTTCAAAATTCATATTTTCTGAAGAATAAAGAATAAAAAAACCGAAATATCTTAATAAAACCCCCTTAGGTTTTGTGATACTTCCATCGATAAAAATTTCGACTTCAGGCGATTCTCCAAGAGTGTTCTTTATATCTCCTATTATGAATAAATTAAATTCTCTTTCTTTTTCCAGATAAGGCAATAACATATTCCAATCTTTAAATTCTATTTTTTTCATGCATATCTTCCTCCATCATCTATTTTAAATATTTTACATTAAAAAAAAAATTTTTTTTATTAATCTTTTAATAATTAAAAAATATTTTTCTGATAAAATCTACTAAAATATAAGGAGTAATAGTTATGAATTTAGACAAGTTACTGAAAAATTTAGATAAAAATGAATATAAATATTTTAAAAATTTAATTATTTTTAGAGGTCAAGAAAAGGTAGTTTTCGACTATATCATCGTTTCTAGATTTGGTGTTTTTCCAATAGATATTGTTGATCATATTGGAACTATTTATGGTGAAGAAAAGGACAAAGAATGGAAAATTTATACAAAGAATAATGGTATCTATAAGTTTAATTCTCCTATTGATACAATATATAAAAAAACAAATAGATTAAATAAAATTTTTCCTGATCTTGAAATTGATTTCTATAACCCAATAGTTATTTTTCCTATGAAAACTAAACTTATGGTAGAAAATGTTTCTATACCAGTAATTAACAAAGATTATTTAATAACCTCTATTAAGAAGTTCCGGTATGAGGTTATCGATGATCTGAAATTCAATTATTTAATACAAATATTCTCTCTCTTCAAAACTAATAAGAAAAATTTTGTTATACCTAAATTGTTAAAAAAAGAAGATAAAAAACCAGAACTTGAAAAATGCCCCCTTTGCAATTCTCCTTTAATCCACAAAAAAGGTGAGTTTGGTGATTATTATATATGCAGTAATTTTCCCTCCTGTCGATATAGAAAGGAAGCATAATCTATTCAAATCTGATTTTTCTTATTTCAGATAACCGCTTTATCTTTAAATTTTTCTTCGAAAAAAGGAAAAATACCGGAATCAAAGATTTCTTCTCTCCATTTTCAACAGTTGTTCTCTGTTCGAATTCTATATCCAGAGTTAAAATATTCGAATAACCAACAAGAATAGTTTTACTGTCATTAGTAAATATGTTGATTTTTTCCTTTCTTTCCTTTGAACCTACGGTTATTTTACCCTTTGAATTTATCATATGTTCTTTGTTTCCGGTTAAATATTTCATGGTATTTCCCAGCTCATCTGAAGTTTTAAACCAGTAGTTTTTAAAATTTTCTCCGGTGTGTAGAAAACAGCTGGAAATATTATCATAATTCAAAAGCAGCTTCCCGCTATGATTAATAATTTCGGTATGTATACTTAGCAATTCCACTCCAGGCAGCAGAAAGAAGTTCTGCTTTATAGTTAAACCAGTGTATTTTTCATTATCTTTTATTTCAGTATTAAGAGAAAGTCCCTCCCATTCGTTTCCATAATTATCCTTTTTAGTTATATGTTCAATACTGAACTTCTCTTTCATAAAAATCGACTGTCTGACATCACCTGAATAATTAGAAATCCCCCCAGTCCATGGATTCCACCAGGAGAAGGGTTTTGGTTCCGGATAAGAAGTTTCAAGCCATTCATAACCATTATATTTCAATGAATATAAAGCATTTGGAAATTTTTCAGAGGCTCTGATCTGTATTTTTCCATTGTTTATTTCTTTACTGCCATCTGGAAGCTCCAGATATTTAATTTTTGTATTTCCAGCAATAGGATAGACCTTCCTTTGATATGTTCTGTAATTTTTATCATAGAAAACGGTCTTTATTTCATCAATTATTCCTGTTTTTTTTATCTCAATGTTCTTTTTCTCTTTTTTACTTATTTCTGCATCATTAAAACTGTTATTCTTTGAACTTATCTTTGCGGATCCTTCAAATTTACCTGTAGATTCCTTTCTTATCATTATATCCAAAGATTTATTTATTATCGGATTCCCCTCATTGATAAGAAGTTCCATTTCATTAAAAATATTTAAATCTGGGGGATTTGAGTTCTTCAATGCAAATTTTCTGAACTCTTTAAGATCGTATGTTCCCATAGATATATAAACGAATGGTGATTCCCATTTTTCTCCAGTGGCTAGGTTCCCAACATCATGATGCAAACTTAGGAGAAAACCATTCAATTCCACTTTAAATCCTCTCTCCCAGCATAATCCTCTACCATAACCCTTTCCTAGAGAAAAAATCCAGTTTTCAGTTAAATCATTGTATGCGATGTTAGGATATTCAAAACCAGAATTGATATACATTATTGCATCTTTATATGGAACATATGCAAAATTCATATCATGAAAAAATGGATCTGCTATCCATAGATTTTTCAAAGTATCATTGCTTTTGTTCTCAACTATTATTCTTCTTTTTGCTATTCCACTCTTATCGAGATAAATTTTATTTCTTATGATTATTCCCTTTTTTTCATGAGGTTCATAGGAAATTTCCATATAAGTTTCTTCATCTTCATTTTTCACTTCTATGTTGGATGGTTCTAGAGCTTCAAGTTCCTTTGAATATGGTTTCCCTATTTTCGGTGGAAAAAAAGCGCTTTCTCCCTCGAAATAATCTCCATTCTTTGTCAACTCGATAAAATTTCTGGATTTAGAGTAATCGGCGCTAAATCTACCCGCAATAAGCTTGATGGAGTTTTGCAAATTGTCATTTTCACGATATGTATGCCTATAGGTATGGAATCCTCTAATGACTTTTTCCTTGAATTTTTTATCCTCTTTTCCTTCTTCATGGTATTTGATAAATCCATTAATTATCGCAGACTTTTTTAAGAATCCATCGATAGATATACATTTCTTTTCAAAGGGGTCTAATTCAACTTCAGTATTTTTATTTTCTGTTTCAAAATTAAAAATTTCTGGAAGTTCTATATAGAATTTAGTTCTATAATTCAAATTGCTTTCAACTTGAAGATGTAATTTTTGTTTACTTTCTTCATATTTTTCCTCTTCATCAGATATCAAATCAATTTTTATAGGATTTAAAGGATAAACACCCTTTCTGAATTCCACAGATTTTCCTTCTACAGTAACTTCGGCACAAATCCCAGGAATTCTTTTAGTGTCATTATTTATTTTTAAGAAATCAGTTACTTCAAACTCTAATTCAGCTTCGATATTCTCTTTGCTTTTTATTTCAAATGAATTAGAATAATTAAAAGTTACCATGCTGTCATTAATTCCTTTAATCTTTATATTCAGTGGTTCTTCCTTTTTGTTGGTTATTTTAAACTTAACGATAGATTTCTTACTAACTATCGCTCTTTTTCCCTCTAATTCCATTTTAATTCTGAAATCTTTACAATCAATTTCTGTTAAGCCGTGTCCTCTTCTTTCAAAAATAAGTTTGAGTTTTTTATCTCCCCTTTTCCATTCATAATCGTAAAATTCAAATTCACCATTTTCACGACCGTCAGGTTTAATTTTTATTTCTCTCTGAAAATCTTCATACCAGTCGAAATCATCTATATATTTTTTGATAAGTTCGTTATTTCTAATGAATGGAATATAATTCATGAGACGGATATTCCTGTCTCTCTTTTCCCAGAAAAATCCGCACTTCTTATATAGAGGAACCGCTTTGGTATTTCCAGCCCATGTATAAAGGTCCAACTCATCTTTTCCCAGTTCAACAGATTTTTCAATTGCTTTTAGCAAAAGTTTTTTACCTATCTTCTTTCCGTGGAATTCAGGAGTAACATTTATCAAACCAATATATAAAACTTCCCTGTCAGCCCAAAACTTTTCCAAAGTACAGAATCCGATTAATCTTTCATCCAATATAGCTAAAAATATTTCTTCATAATCCATGGTTTTTATTCGGGAAGCAACATCCTCTGCTGTTTTCATTGTGGTGTATCCTCCCCAGTCATCAGCGCTTTCAACCATGCATTCTGCTATCTGGCCATTATATTTTTCTTCATAGGGTATAATTTTAACTTTTTCCATGACAACCTCCTGGATAAAAAAATCACTCTTATTTACTATACCTTTTTTTATATTATTCATCTATAAAATGAATGTTTAAAATTACCATCCGGTCCCTTATATCTTTTATATTTTTCTGTATCCTTTGTTTTTTCCCCGAAGTTAATGGCATCTTCGGGACATAAATTATAGCAACTGAGACAAAATATACATTCATCTCCAAAGAAGATGCTGTTATCATCATTGATATGAATATTACCTACGGGACAAATTTTATAACAGTTATGACATTCTTTACATTTTTCATAATCAACATTTAGTTGAGCAGTGAATCCCGAAAATGATTTTTTTGATATTTTTCTCTGGATCTTCCCCCCGAGAGACTTAATTGGATTACTGCCTTCGATAAAAATTTCTCCTGCTAAGATTTTATCCAACATTTGTCTCAGTCTTTCTTTAGAAGCTTCAATAATACTTCTTTTCTTTTCATCATTAACACTGAATCTCTTAAATCCAGGAATATTTACATTCGATGGCATTCGAATACTGTCAGCAAAAACTATTTTATTATCAGTTTTTTCTTCAAATTCTCTTTTAAAATTCTTCCCGGTGTCACCAGAAAAAACTGCACAATTTCCTATCAGGAAGATTTTTTTATCTTTTAATTTCTTTCCGTTCATTAGAAATCCTTTGACAGGAGAAGGCAGGTCTGAACTCCAGACAGGATAAAAAAACCCAGTTAAGTCTGCTTCTTCCGAAATCTTTAAATTTTTTTTGTTTATCTCATCAACTGACACTTTATTTCCGCTTTCAGATAAATATTTTTGGGCTTCCTTAACCAGATACTCGGTATTTCCTGTAGAAGTAAAATAGAAAAGTTGAATAATCATCATGCTTCTTCTTTCATAAATTCACCTGAATTTTTTTCCTTAACTCTTACATTGACCTTTTCATCCATTGTTTTGAATAAACCCTTTGCAATAAATGTAATTATTACCATTACTGCAATGACAAAGGAAGCAAGAGTTAATAAATAAGCTGAGAAGTTATCAAGTAAAAATCCATAAACCGCTGTTCCCAGAGGAACAATAAGTTGACATAAAACTGTTATGACCGATAAAACTCTGGATCTTATTTCTGTTGGAGCTGATTTTTGATAAAAAACCATAAGTGGAGTATTAACAAAACTATTAAATAATCCTATTATTATAAATGTTCCTGAAATTACACTGAGATAAATCCATGAAGCCCCTCCAAAAAATTTGACAAGAAAGGGAAACATTGTCAGGGTGAACACTCCGAAAAAAACCATTTGAAAAATTAATCCTGTTTTAAATAATGATCCTCCCTTCTTTTTTGCAAGAACTGTAGCAAGCAGTATATTTCCTATTAAAATTCCAACAACCCAGGATGCTTCCATGAGACCGTATTGATAGCTTGAAAATCCAACCACTTCTCTAGCAAAATAGGGTAAAACAACTAATAAAATCGGATTTACAATAAAGTTAGTCATCATAGCAAATATTAATATAACAAGTATATTTTTATTATCCTTAAAAAATACCAATCCATCTTTCAAATCATCGAAAACCTGTTTTACGGACATTTTCTTCTTTTCTGTAGTTTGGTGATACTTTATAAACATTTCACTAACTGCAGAAATAACAAAGGAAATTCCATTTACAATAAAAACGATTTCTATTCCCAAAGGATATAAAACACCACCAAGAGCAGGTCCTATAATGTAGCTTAAAGCATTCATAGCTCCCAGCACTGAATTACTTCTTGTCAGTTGATCCTCAGGAACCAGATCTGGCAGCATAGCATTTGTTGAAGGATCAAAAACAACATCCATAAGTGATATCAGTATTTGTGAAATATATATAATTGGAATAATCAATGTTCCTCTGAAAGCGAAGAAAGCAAGCCCGAATATTACAGCTCCCCTTCCAAAATCCATTAAAACCATAATACTTTTTCTATTGAACCTGTCTCCTAAAATTCCACCGAAGGGACCAAATAGAACTCTGGGAAGAAGAGTGACAAGAAGGAAAGTTCCCATCATAGTTCCGGATCCAGTTAAATCAAGAATATAGAGTGATAAAGCAAGAGCTTGAATTCCACTTCCAATTAAAGAAACTATCCTTCCTGCGGATAGCAACATAAAATTTTTTTGATACTCTTTCATAAAAACAAACCCCCTTTATGTTTTCTTTTAAGATTATACATATTTATATTGAAATAATCAAG
>CAZGZM010000082.1:0-9209 GCA_964529955.1 uncultured Thermotogaceae bacterium | reverse complement strand
TATTGCTATTCTTAGAAAGGATTTCAAGAACTTCATTTCCGTTACTAACAGTTAAAACTTCATATCCTTCAGTTTCAAGAAACATTTTTACAAGTTTTCTATAATTTTCTTCATCATCAGCATATATTATTCTACCCTTCAAGACAGGCCTCCTCGAAGATTATGGATCAATTTGATATGAGTATATCATTTCACAGGTTACTCCATGAATCAGATCAACCTGAACATTGTTCTGTGTTACCTTTATCAGCAAATATCCTGGAGAAGGATAGAAAACACCTTCTAAATAACCTATATCTGCTAGGTTAGTCATATTTTGAGTTCCTCCAAGAGAAGGTTGGGGAACAAGCTGGTAGATTATACCTTCGTATTCTTCCATTGCAAAGAAATGATCGTGTCCATGAAAAACAATATCAACTTCATACTTTTTGCAAATTTCATGAATTGGAAGTTCCCAATCATTTCTCATTTCTTCAAAGAAATATTCACCGTCAAGGTTGTAGCCGCCCCATTCAAAATATTTGGCAGCTTCTTTACCTCCTCTGTTATCAGAATCAAGTCCTCCAATAAGATTGTGAATAAAGATAAATTTGTATTCAGCGGTACTTCTCTTCAGCACATTTATCAGCCAGTCATATTGATCCTTTCCAAGAGTGCAGTCCCAGAGATTGTTCTTAGGTTTGATGTAAACATTAGCAAAGGGATCAAGTACTATGAATAAAGCATTCCCCCACTCCCAGGAATAAATAAAATCATTCAATCCATCATAAAAGCTGTTCGGAATAGTAACTGGGAAATAATTTCCTCTTGCTTCAAATGCAGTATTTCCAATGGGATTATCACCGATGAAGTCAAATCCGTATTCACCATCATGGTTCCCCTTTACCATATAGAAGGGAAGTGAATGCGCTATTTCATCCCAGTATGATCTGACTAATTCATTTCTTTTCCATATATCATCTTTGCTATCAGCGAGTTTTTCAGACATTGAAACATCACCTAAATCAACTATAAAATCTGCATTTTTTGTTAGCATATCGTTTAGTAAAATGGAATAAATATTTCCATCTGATTTTTCATCAAAGTGAGGATCCGCTTCCACTATAAAATTAAACTCTGTGTCTTTATTTCTTTGAGTTATAAAACTATAAATATCCGTCGATGTGAATCTATAGTCTTTTTCATCTTTGTATAAAAGTTTGTAGTAGTATTTTGTATTTGAAGATAATTCGAAAAGTTGGTCAAAAACCACTTCGTTCCCTTCAGAAAATTTTACGTCGCTTTTGTAATTCATTTTGTTCAGATCTGTTCCATATTTATAGTAATATTTAACAGGATCGGAGAAATAAGTACTAATAGCAATAGAATCATCTTCGGGACTGCTTAAAAATGGTTTAGCATTTAATGAACCGTAAGGGGTTATGCTTATGCTTTCCACAGATTTATTGGAGAGTTCCTTCGATTCCTTAGTTTTCTTATTCTTTTTTTCCAGATTCTTTTCTTCATTTTTCTTATTTTTTTCTGCTGAGGTGTATTCATCATAAAGATTAAAAGCTTTTGTATCATTTGTCGTAAAATGAGTTTCAACTTCTCCTTCATCATTTACAGTATATGAATGTACTATCCCTACATCCTTGCTGTCTGGCTGTCCGGCAACTGTTTCTCTGTAATAATCAACCCTGACTTCACTTAAATCTACATAAACTCTTAAATATCCGGAATTTACAAGCACTTCCCCAGTAAATTCGAGGAAATTATTCTCATTGTCAGGAATTTTCTCTGCGGGTTTTGGTATTGTCTGGTAAACGACATTATCTACTATTTCCCTTGCAAAGACGTGATCATGTCCCTGAAAAAAAATAGTTACTTCGTTTTCGCTCATTATCTGATGAATAGGCTTTTCCCAAAGTGGTCGCATAGTTTCAAAAATATAATTACCCTTTTTATTACATCCGCCCCACTCAAATAGATTAGAGATTTTCGCTCCTCCTCTCATATTTCCTATTGCATGATGGGCAAAAACGAATTTATATTTTGCTTCGCTTTTCTCCAATGTATTTTTGAACCACTCGTACTGCTTGTCTCCAAGTGTCCAATCCCATCCATCACCAGTAACAGCAGGATTTGCAACTGTATATCTGTATGGGTCAAGTACAACAAAAAGTGCATCACCCCAGGTAAATTCATAGTAGTTTTGAGGATTGCCTACAATGGGTTCTATTTCATTATTACCTGTATAAAAGGAATTGGGTTCAGGGTTTGGAAAGTATTTTTTTCTTGCTAATGTGGAATATACTGGGAGATTATCAGGAGTGCCATCAATTAAATATCCATACTCTCCCTCATGATTTCCCAATACCAAAAACAAAGGTGTATTTTTAGCAACTTCACTTAAAAAGGGAATCTGCTCCTGATATATTTCATCTACTTCTGATGAGCTTATCTGTAAGTCTTTATCATTTAGAAAAGTATCACCTAAGTCAAAAAAAAGATCTGGATTTACAGTATTCATATTTTCTAGAACTATTTGATAAATTTCCTTATCAGCTTTATTGAGAAGGTGAGAATCTCCCTGAACAACAAAACAGAAATTTTCTCCTTCATTCTTTGGTGTATTAAAAGAATAAGAGTTTGTTATAACCCAGGTATCTGATTCCTGTTTTTTAAACAGAAGCCAGTAATCATAACTGCTGTTTGTTTTCAAACCGGATAAAATAATATTAGCAGGATTTTCAGGAGATACTTCTGCGATTTCTGTTTGTGAAAATTCTTCTGAGCCGGACTCGCAATATTTTATTTTTACAGTAAAGGGTTTATTTGAAATTATTCTTGCTGATATTTCATTGTTGGTGGGTCTACCAAGAATAATGAAACCGTCAAATATACCAGGCACAGTTTCATTTCCGTTTATTCCAAATAATATTCCACAAAAAAACATTATAAATAAAGGTAAAATACATATAAATTTTTTGTTCATATTTTCTATTCTCCTCAGGTGATTTTTACTTTATCAAGCTTCGGATAATTTTCTTAATTAATAAATTTTAGAATCCAGATATGGAAACGTTCAAATAATATAAATTGTTTCTTGCTGTTATTAATAGTGTTTTTCCTTCTGATCCACCAAAACAACAATTTGTCGGCTGAGAATCCAGAATGAAAATATTCAGCAAATCTCCCTGTGAATTAAATAAGTAAATTCCTTCTAACCCAGTAGCATAAATATTTCCAGCAATATCTATTGCCATCCCGTCAGGATGGTTAATTTGAGCAAATATTTGAGGATTGAAAAGAGAACCATCGGAAAGAACATCAAAAACTGTGATTTCGTTTCCAAAGGTTCTCGTTAAGTATAATTTACTCTCATCTGGAGAGAATAAAATTCCGTTTGGGGCATCGTAATACTCAGCTTCAACAAACAATTCATAGTTCTGGGTATACCTATATACACCCATGAAATTGATTTCCTTCTTTCCTTTTTTCAGCCCAAATTCAGGGTCAGTAAAATAAATTGATCCATCGGACTTAACAATTAAATCGTTAGGAGAATTAAAGGATTTTTCTTCATAATCATTAATAAGAATCTCGATTTTTTTACTTTCATTAATAATTGATACACTTCTTGTTCCATGCTGAGCAACGAGAATATTTCCACTATTATCAAATGCCATTCCATTGGGATTATTACATTGATCAAGAAAAATATTTATCTTATCTGGCAGGGACAAAGAATAGATTTTGTTATTTTCAATATCGCTGAAATAAAACACTTCTTCATTTTTATCCCAGATAGGACCTTCGGTGTGCTTGAAATCATTACTTATAAAAACCGGTGTGCTGAACTCTGCGAATTCATGATTGTCTATATTTCTCCCCAAAAGATTTAATGATAAATAAATGCAAAAAATAACCGTTAAATAAACACATTTTCTTTTTGATAACATTTTTTCTCCCCGTAATTTTATTTTTCCTTTTTTTCTTTATTCTTTTCAAGGGTTTTCAGCGTGTCAGAAATTTCTGTTATCAACCCAATTGGTTCCAAATTTTTTTCAATAAAAGCTGGAAAATCATAGCTGAAACGGTATGCCCTGAAAACACTGTTTGTCATGGGATAATTATCACCCAGAGTTTTAAAGGTTCCTTCTTTAGTAATAGGATTTATATATTCCCAGACGAGTTCTCCCTCTGAAGTTATTTCAAAAAAATGCCCTTCAGTATCTGAACAGATTAATGTATTTCCATTAGGTAACCTTTGGGCGCTTGAACCGATGTGGCTGAAGAAACCCTGGTTACTTTTTGAACCATAACTCCAAACTACCTGATTAGATATTAATTTTGCTGATTTGTGAGTATCTTTGTTGGGAGTGAATTTGTAATACCCTGCATCGGGAGGATTTATATAATTTTCATTTTCACTTCCTTCACTATTCAGGAAGCCATTTATTTCATATACGTAGGATTGATTTGTCGTATCAAAAAGGTATTGGCCATTGTTAAAAATCAGGAAATTCCCTTCTCCAGGCAAACCGGAATCTATCCAGTGAATATCATGACTTCCTCCAATCTGTTTATTTCCTGAAGATGAATTGGTCCAGTCTTCAGAAATTGAGGGAGGGTTTCCCTGCTGATATCTTGCAGGATCACCAAAACGATATAAAAAATCACCTGCTTGTCCGGCAGCTAATTCGATGCTTTTTTCATAATCATTGGGAATAAAAGTATTTCCATGATCAATAACATAGAATTCTCCCTGTACTGAATTAATAACTATCTGGTCCAGTGCTTCGTTATAATCTAATGAATTGCAGTGAAGCCAGTCATTCTTAATTGTCCTTCCGGGCAAATTTGCATCCAATTTTCCTGGATAATCTGAAATGGTTTTTCCCGATTTAACATAATTATTTTTTTCTGGAAAAACATCCTGAATCAAATGATCATAAAAATTCCACTCCCAAATTGTATTTCCATCCATATCAATCTCAACGATAGAGTCGAGTTGACCACCACGAAAATTTTTGGAATTGACGTTAAAGCCAGCATCTATACATTCTTCAGCTGTAAATTCTTTGTTGGCTATAAATAATGTGGTATATTCATTCAGTTCTTTATTAAATATTCTTATAAAATCATGGTGTAGTGAATAATCATCTCTTTTTTCTTCATAGGTCCAGACAACATTTCCCTCCCAATCAATTTCCGCTAAACCGGTAAATTTTGAGGGATCATCCTTAGTTGCATCAAGTATATTACCATTTTCCAAAAGCTTTGGATTAGTTCCTATAGGCCATATATTAACAACCTCTCCATCCATATCCATCAAAAATGTCTTTCCTCCTGAAGCGAATAAAGTGTAACCATTGAAAGCATCTTCTTTATTCCAAAAAAGAACTTCTGTTTGTCCCTGAAGACTTTCATAGGCGAACGTAAAAATTGAAACTGAAAATATAAAAACAAAAAGAGTTAATTTTATCTTTTTTCTCATTTTTATCTCCTTATTTTTCTAGAGGACCAAGAGGCAAAAGATCTCTACCTTCAAATGCTTCATAATCAACAGGATATCTATGAATCTTAAAAACCCCATTCATCCCATGTCCTCTGTCATCATTTGGAATATAATCCGTTTTTTTAAGACTAACGCTATCTGTAACAGGGTTTCTATATATCCATACAATCTCATTCTCAGATGTTACTTCGCTGAAATATCCCTTAGTTCCGCTGCAAATAAGAGTGTTTCCGTTGGGTAATCTTTGAGCGCCTGATATTTCTCCAGAAAAAAATAGAGATTGATCCTGAGGATTGTAAGTCCATAGCGATTCTTCAGGAAGATATGTTCCTTTTTCGGATAAAGGGTAATTTCCATTTTTATCCTGCTCAGGAACATTAAATTCTTCAACAGTCGAGTACTCCCTTTCTGGTCCATTATTAAAGACAATGATATTACCTTCTCCTGGAAGATCCTGTTCTATCCATTGTGGATCATGCTGTTGAAACAGTATTTGATCTTGCTTGGTTCCCATTTTATATGCCTGGGGATTTCCCCATCTATAAAGGATATCTCCACCTTTACCACTTTTCCCACCTGTTGAACTTTCAGCTTCTTCAGTAGTTGTGCTGTGGTCTATTATCCAAACTTCACTGAATCCCCTAACGCTTATCATTACTTGGTCAAGATCTGGATTGTAATCGATGGAATTAACATGATTCCAGTTGGCATGAGCCGGAGAACCCGTTTCTGCCCAGTAATTGATATCTGCTAATTCAGGATGATTAGATACAATTCCATAATTATCTTTACTTTGGTCAAAATCTTGAATAATATGATCCCATATATGCCATTCCCAAACTATGTTTCCGTTGTCTGTTCCATCCTTTTCGATTTCTACTATATAGTCAGGCCATAATTCGCCATCAGGTAATAAATCAGGATTTCTTCCAGCTGCAATCGCTTCAGAATATGATTTCTTTTCCCAAACGATTCCTAATATGTTTCCGTTAGGCAATATCTCGATATCATGATGAATCATATGTTCTTCATTTGAGTAATCAAAGCTCCAAACTAAATTACTATCCCAGTCATATTCCTCAATTCTTCCACCTTCACCACCAGCTCCAAAATTCTTATTCTTCGTGAAACAGGCTCTTATCAGATTTCCATTTTCAAGCAAATAAACAGATTGACCGGGTTCATAATCACTTTCCCATGAGTGAAGCACATTTCCCTCATTATCAATAAGATAGGTAGTTGTGAAATGTTTTGGAGCAAATAAAGTGTATCCTTCGTAAGAATCATCATCATTTAAAATAATTCCGACTTCTTCCTGATAATCAGGAATGGAGGCTTTACCAGGGTTTTTTTTGGTTTCTTTATTTTCGTTTGTCTGTTTTTGATTGGTATTTTTTGGAGGATTATTTTCAGATTGTGTTACTCCATAAAGGTTTGAAAAACCAAAAAACACCAGAAAACAAATAGTTATTAATATTACTTTTTTCAAATCATCACCTCATTTCAAATTTTTTTTAAATTTATATCAGAAAAATCTATCTAACCGCTCGAACATAAAACATTTCAGATTTATCGTCATAACTAACAACCCCAGATTTAAAGTCTGTAAACCAGGCATTTTCAGATTGATTAATCTGAGAAGTAGATGACCAGTATTCAGAAGGGTAAGTTTTCAAGAAATATTCTTCGTTAATTACTGAATCATCTGAATCAATATTAATGATGGACCATAATTCTTTAATATTTGGAAGTCTCCAGTCATCATAACCCGCTAATGTAAGACTATTACAATAGATCAGAGCATCTTCCCATGACATTTTTTTTGGCTGGTTTTTTGCCAGATTAAACCGGTAGTGGTATCCGTCACTGTATCATTAAAATTATCCGAAAATTTTAAAGATTCAAAATTTTCTTCATTATCAGGGATATCCCTAACACAGCGAACATGAAACCTTTTATCCCCGCCAGAACTAATTGTTTCTTTTTTTGGATGAGGACCTATTCCTCCTCCTGAGTTTGTAACCCAAATCCTGTTACTGTCTTGAAAAAATTCATTTATAGACCACCAATATTGAGCTTTAGTCTTAGTAAAAAAGTTGAGATCCATTGCTGGATTGAGTTTTTCAAAATCATTAATGTTGAATAGCTCCTTTGCAGTAGGCAGCCTCCAATCATTATAATTATCAAGTGAAAGATTTTCTGCATAGACTTTCGCTTCTTCCCATGACATTTCTCCTCCATCTTTTTTTTGCCACATTAGTCCTGTATTCAAATCTGAAACCGTTCCGTACGAATTAGAAATAAACGCTGGAGGATTGATTGAATAATCTGAATCTTCGCCTGGTAATGAAGTAAAATTGCTTATTTGTCCCGAATCGGAAAAACTTATATCAGATCTCTTTTCCGCTTTAGGTGCTTCTGAATTCGAGGACAAATTTGTTTCACTTTCATCCAATAAACTGTTGAAACCATTGCTGAAAACTATTCTGAATCCAATATGATACCAGCTGTGGTTTGGATCATCGGGTCCTCTATAATATGCTGGATTTCTATTTGAAGTTCTTGAATGACCATCAAATCCGTTATACCAGCTACCTCCACGAAGAACATGATATTCAAGTTTATCTGGCATTGGTGAACCCGTTTCCGGACCGATTGGATTTTTTAATGAGCTCTTTTGATAATAATCCCTTCCATATAAATCATTACACCATTCCCAGACATTACCTGATAAATCATAAAGACCAAATGGATTCATTCCATCCGTGGTTTGATAACTCTCTTCTTTTCCAGGCCAGTTAAATGTAGTTTTACCCTGCAAATTGCCATTATAAAAACCTACCGGTGTAGTCAGTGGTAAATCTCCCTTTTCAAATGGATCTCCTGAATCAGGTAGGTTAGCCTTTGAAAAATCAATTTCATCTCCATATGGATAAACAAAATACTCATTGGTCCCTCCATTTGCAGCGTACTCCCATTCAGCTTCGGTAGGAAGTCGATAACCTGCTGCTTGAAAATCGCATATTCCTGTTTCAAGATTATAAATCTCCTTATATCCATCAGCTTTACTTAACCAGTTGCAGAAAGCAGCTGCTCCCTCCCATCTTATGTGAGTGACAGGATGATTTCCCCTATTTTCATCAACAATAAATGCATTTTCTTCTAAGGTAATTCTGCTGGTAGAATCTGAAGAATAAGTATCACAATAAATTTTATCGTTCCCTTTTCCAATTACCAGACCATTTTTTATGTAAATTAAATCATCATCAAATACCGAATTAAGAAAAGCAGCATATTGATTATTTGTAATTTCGAATCTTCCAATATTAAATGAATCCAATTCAACTAGGTGAATGGGCACTTCATCATTATTATGTTCAGAACCACCAAGATTATTACGATCTCCCATTTCAAAACTTCCAGCTGGGATTTCTACAAGAAATGACGCAATATCATAATACAGAGTACTAGCAATTAATAAACCTGAAATAAAAATAAATAAAAGGATACAATACAATTTTAAATTTAGAAATAAAATAAGTTTTTTCAAAATATTACCTCCGGATATTTTTCCCCTAAATATATGTCGTTGTACCAATTATAAAAATGTTATGTGAGAACCATGTGAGAAAATAACTTTTTGAATAAATTGATTTGTATTTTTCATAATCTGGCTTGTTTTAACTTTTGTTACCGATAAGTTTGG
>CAZGZM010000081.1:0-9224 GCA_964529955.1 uncultured Thermotogaceae bacterium | reverse complement strand
ATGGAAACTCTTAGAAAGTTAGTGCTAATTGATTTCGTTCTTTCAAAATTTTTAACTAAACCTAAAAAATTACCAGAAAAAATTCTAAATATCCTTAGAATTGGGACAATGCAAATTATTTTTTCGGAAAATTATTCAAATAAGAGTTCAGTAAATGATATGGTTGATTTAGTAGTCAATGAGAGATTTAAAAAATTAGTAAATGCGGTTTTGAGAAAAGTTTCGAGAGAAAACTGGGATTTTTCTGAATTTCCAGAAAATATTAAATATTCTCATCCTTTATGGATATTTAAAAAAATAAAAAAAAGTTACAAAAAATCATATAAGAATATACTGATTCAAAATACTATGAAACCTGATTTTACATATAGTTTTACAGGAAATGATGAAGAGCTTGAAAAAAATGGTTATGATTTTATTCCAGGGTTAAGAGATGGATCTTTTGTAGTTTTTGAAAAGGGCAATATGAAAATAAAAATGAAAAAAATTGATCCCATTGAAGATATTCTCAGGGATGAATTTGATTTGCCGTTATTTTCTGCGCTTGGAACTCAAAGTAGCTTGATTTGTGAAAAACCATGGTTACTAAAAACTTTAACTCAAGAAGAAGTAGAGAAGGCATCAAAAAGGATTTTAAAAAAGATTTCCGAGGTTGAAGATGATAGATTTATTTACTATAATTCATCGTTCTTTATTGAGGAGAATACAGAAGTATTGAAAAAATTAAAGGGATACGAAGTAATTCGTGTTAAAATAAACAAGATGAAAGTTGTGAATGATGATCTAATGGGAAGTTTTATTATTGCTAATCAGACACTCAGACCTTCATATTTTGCTATGATGAGGAAAATTAATGATTGATATTCAAAATTTATCTTATGTTGAATTGAAGGATTATTTAGAGAAGAATTCCTTCAAATCGTATAATGCTTCACAGATATTTGATTGGTTGTACCAAAAAAATGCTACGGATTTTGAAGAGATGAGTAATTTGTCAAAAAACTTGAGAAAATTCTTATCCGATAATTTTTTAATAAAAAATATGAAAATTATGAAAAAAACCAGATCAAATGATGGAACAATTAAAATTCTCTGGGAACTCAAGGATGGAAATACAATCGAATCGGTTGCGTTATTTCACCCAAAACATATAACTTTTTGTATTTCAACTCAGGTTGGATGTGCTCTACAATGTGAATTCTGTGCCACTGGAAAAGCGGGATTTGTTAGAGATCTAACTGCTTCAGAAATCATTAATCAGGTTATTTTTTTAGAAAACGCAATTGATGGAAATGTAAAAAATATTGTATATATGGGAATGGGAGAACCATTATTAAATTATGATAACGTTATGCAGTCTATAGTTACTTTGAACCATCCCAAGGGAAAAAATATAGGAATAAGAAACTTTACTATTTCAACTTCTGGAATAATACCGGGTATTGAAAAGTTATCTAGTGAAGAAAAAATTCCAAGATTATCTGTTTCTCTTCACTCTGTAGAAAATAAAAAAAGAAGTTATTTAATGCCTATTAACAGCAAATATCCTCTAGATAAACTAATAAAATCACTTGAAAATTTTCAGAATAAGACAAAAGACAGAATAACTTTTGAATATATTTTGATTAAAGATTTCAACTGTTCAATCGAGGATGCCCATCACATTAGTAATAAACTTAAAAATTTAAAGAAATTGATAAATTTAATTCCTGTCAATCCTGTAGATAAAAGATATAAGAGACCTTCTGAAGAAGAAATTTCAACTTTTGCAAAAGAACTGGATATGTTGGGGGTAAATGTAGTTTTAAGGCATGAAAAGGGAGCAGATATTGATGCTGCATGTGGACAATTGAGGAGGCGTATTTCTGAAGGTTAGAAGACTAGGAAAGGTCATCAGATTCCATAGCAATCAAATGCTAGTTAGAGATGAAGAGAATAAAGACTTATTTCTATGTAGCATGCCAGGAAAATTTAAACTTCAAAAAATAAGGCCTATCGTTGGAGATTTAGTTGAATATACTCCATCACATGGAAAAACAGGTAGAATAGAAAATATCCTCCCTCAGAAAAATCTACTTAAAAGACCCAGGATAAGCAATATCGATCAAATAGTACTAGTTAATTCACTTGAAAAACCTAAAGTGAGTACCTTTGTTATGGATAAATTTTTAATTTTGTCTGAGAAAGCAGGTATAGATACGGTAATAGTATTTAATAAAATTGACTTGCTTGAAGATAATAATGAATTGGAAAAATTCATGAAGATTTATGGAGATTACTATAAAATAATTTTAACTTCAACAAAAAAAGAAATTGGACTTGATGAATTGAAAGAAGTTTTTCAAAATAAGACCACAACTCTTGCAGGAATGTCTGGGGTTGGAAAAAGTAGTTTACTGAATAAACTCGATCCAAAAATTGGATTAAAGGTAGCTGAGATTTCTTCAAGATTAGAAAGAGGAAAACATACGACAACTCACGTAGAATTATTGACCTTTAAATTCGGTGGTTTGATTGCTGATACTCCAGGTTTTTCTCATCTTTATCTTGGGGACATAAAACAGGATGAACTGAAGGATTATTACAGAGATATGAGAAGTAATTCAGGGCATTGTGCTTTTTCAGATTGTTTGCATCTTGAAGAACCAGGATGTTATATTAAAGAACTTGTTGAATCTGGAGATTTTTCTTCAGAAAGATACGAAAATTATAAAAAATTATACTTAGAAATTGGTGAAAACTCTAAAGGAGGAAAAAAACAATGGCCATAATATCACCATCTCTTTTAGCAGCGGATTTTAGATTTTTATCAAAGGAATTAGAAAAAATTAAACAGGCCGATTATATTCATTTTGATGTAATAGATGGAAGTTTTGCTCCAAATATCACCTTTGGTATTCCGATTATGGAATCTTTAAATAAAGGAAAACATCTACCATATGATGTTCATCTGATGATAGATAATCCTCAAGATTTTATAGATAAATTTATTGATTCCGGAGCAGAAATAATTCATGTGCATTTCGAAGGAAACAATCATATAAATTCATTAATAAATAAAATTAAGGAAAGGGGAGCAAAGGCTTCAGTTGTAATAAATCCGGGAACTCCAGTAAATTTTCTCGAAGAAGTTTTACAAATTGTAGATATGGTATTAGTTATGACTGTAAATCCAGGATATACAGGACAGAAATTTATCAAAGAAGCCTCAGAAAAAATTGAAAAATTGAATTTTATTAGAGAAAAAAGAAATCTGAATTTTAAAATAGCTGTAGATGGTGGAGTCAATAAAAATAACGCAAAGGATTTAGTAAATATGGGGGCAGATTTTCTGATAATGGGCGCTGCAGTTTTTCGAGATGAAAATCCTGAAGAAGTTATTAATTATATAAAGGGATTGTAAAGATGAAAGAGCTATATTTTGTTACAGGTAATAAAAACAAAGTTAAAGAATTGAATATATTGAGTAAGGGTCTTTTTGAAGTGAAAAGAATAACAGAAATTACTGAAGATAGAGAAATAATTGAAGACGGAAGAACATTTGAAGAAAACTCTTTAAAAAAAATACTTGCTTATAAAGATTTAGATAAATATTTAATTGCAGATGATTCTGGACTTCAAATAGATGCACTTGATAGAAAGCCAGGAGTACATTCTGCAAGATTTCTGGGAGATACTTCCTATATTGAAAAAATGGAAATAATTCTGAAAACAATAAAGGATAATAAAAATAGGAGTGCAAGATTTGTATGTTCAGCTTTCTATTTCGATCCTTTTAAAAATATTTTTATTGGTAAGACTGGCGCTGTAGAAGGAAAAATTTCTTACGAAATAAAGGGAAAAGAAGGATTTGGATATGACCCATTTTTTATTCCTGATGGTTACCATAAGACATTTGGAGAACTTGGAAAAGATATAAAAAATAAAATCAGTCACAGAGCAAAGGCTTTTAAAGAACTATTTTCAGCTATAAAAGAGATATCCCTGTAGAATATAATTTAAAAAGGATTATAATTTATTTGGAGGTGAAGTGTGAGTTTAAGAAAAATTCCAGCGAGCGATATTAAAGATATTACTTCTTTATTTGGAGAATATAATAAATATGAAAGAAAACTCCAGGAATTATTCGATATTAAAATATCACTTATAGAAAATGAAATATGGTTAAAGGGGCAGGATCAGAATTCACTTGACAGGGCAAAAAATATAATTGGTGAAATGATACAGGTAAATAAAGATAACATGCATATTGATGATCAGACCTTTCAATATATAGTGGATCAGTATCAATTTAATGACAGCGATTTGAAAAACGGTGTTTATAAAGAAATAAAGGATTCTTCAATCCTTTTCAAAAAAATAAAAGCTAAAACTCTTGGTCAAAAAAGTTATATTGAAATGATGAAGGAATCAGATATAGTTTTTTCAATAGGACCGGCTGGTACTGGAAAAACATATTTAGCAGTTGCAAGAGCTGTCGAATCATTAAGAGCTGGAGATGTACAGAGAATTATTCTGACAAGACCTGCAGTTGAAGCAGGAGAAAAATTGGGATTTCTTCCAGGGACCTTAACTGAAAAAATTGATCCTTATCTTAAACCTCTTTATGATGCTCTTATGGATTTAATGCCACTTGATAGATTGAATTATTATAAAGAAAATGAAATTATTGAGATTGTTCCTCTTGCTTATATGAGGGGAAGAACACTTAATAATTCTTTTATAATTTTAGATGAAGCCCAAAATACTACTTATCAGCAAATGAAAATGTTTTTAACCAGAATTGGATTTAATTCAAAAGTGGTTGTTACAGGAGATATTACTCAAATTGATCTGGAGGGAAATACAAAATCAGGACTGGTTGTTATTTCAGGTGTTTTAAAAAACATTGATGGAATAGGTTTTTCAAGATTGACCAGTCATGATGTGGTTAGAAATCCTCTAGTTAAAAAAATTATAAAGGCATATGATGAATTTGAAAGAAAAAAGAGAAATCACGAATAATAATTTTAAACAATATTTTTTAAATCTTATTGGTCAGATAGCAATAGATAAGCTTTTATATTATCTTTTATTTCCAGTTGTCATTTCAATTATTGCTCTTTTGTTCTATAAAAATCCGATAACTTTTTATTACATAATGGGGAGTATACTTTTTTGGTTTATATTCGCTGAAACATCCTTTAGATTTAACAGATTTTTTAAGCTTCATAAAACCTACAGATTTTTAGCAATGTTTCTTGTTCTTATTGGCGTGATAGCTAATTCATCTGTGAGTTTAACCTTTTCCAATGAAAATCTTTTCGCAGCTACACCGATTTTTTTATCAGTTTCTCTTATAGCGGTTCTTTTAGGTTTTGAAGTTGGTGTTGGAACGGGTCTTTATATGTCATTTATAATCAGTTATAACCTGGGAGGTTCATTAGGATATTTTATAGTCCTTTCATTTGTATCGATTATCTCATCATATACAGCTAAAAAGATAATCAGGAGAATAGATTTATCAAAGGCTGCTCTTATAGTTAGTGCTTTATCTGTATTTATTATTCTAATTATAGATTTTATTGAGGGTAATTTTAATGGACTTGAATTGCTCATTGCTATTCTGAATCCTATAGTATGTTCAGTTATTGTAATCGGTTTGCTTCCATATATTGAATCTGCAAGCAGAATATATTCCGATGTAGGGCTAGTTGAGCTGGGTAATTTATCTCATCCGCTTCTGCTTAAACTATCAAAAACAGCTCCAGGAACATATTATCACAGTGTAAATTTAGCGAATTTATCAGAAAGTGCTGCTAAAAGTATCGGTGTTAATGCAATTTTTTCAAGAGTCGCTTCTTATTATCATGATATTGGAAAAACGAAAAGACCTGATTATTTTACTGAGAATCAAAATGGAAAAAACCCTCATGATGATATTTCGCCTTCGATGTCAAATCTTGTAATAAATGATCATGTTAAATATGGAATGGATTTAGCAAAGAAATTCAGATTGCCTATATTATTTTCTGATATTATTTGTCAACACCATGGGTCAAGAGTAAAGAAATTCTTTTATCATAAAGCAAAAAATGCGAATGAATCAGAAGATGACAGTAATTTTAAATATCCAGGACCAAAACCAAGATTTAAAGAATCTGGGATAATAATGCTTGCGGATTCAGTCGAAGCAGCTTTTAAAAGTGTAAAGGATCCAACGCCGGGGAAAATTATGGAATTGGTTGAAGAAATAGTTAATGATATTTATATTGAAAGGCAGTTAGATGAGAGCGAATTGAATCTTATGGATTTGGAGAAAATAATAAATGCCTTTTCTCAAGCACTAATGAGCATTAACCAGTCGAGAATAGAATATCCCGAAGAAAAAGTTGAAAAGGTCATAAGAATAAATGAAGATAAATCTAAATAACAAAACCGAAAAAGAAATTGATATTGAAAAATCTAAAGAGATAATTAAAAAAATAACTCAAGATTTTTTGGAAGATTATTCTGAAAAAACAATAAATGTCTTAATAACAAAAGATTCAGAGATGGAAGAATTTAATAAAAAATATAGAAATAAGCTTGGTCCAACTGATGTACTATCCTTTGAATATGGATTAGATAAAGAAGTGATTGGAGAAATAATTATTTCTGTTGATTCTATCAAAAAAAATGCAAAAGAATTAAACGAAACATTCGATGAAGAATTTTTTTATATTCTTATACATGGGGTGCTTCATATTCTTGGTTATGATCACATAAAAGATGATGAAGCTCGGGAAATGGATAAACTTCAGGATGAATATTATAATAAATTATTTAAGAATCATTCTTAATCTCAGAGAGAAGATCCCTTATTCTTCTTGTAGTTAAGCCGAACTCTTCGGATAATTTCTTCAGGTCGTAATTAAGTTCTTCCCCTCTTTCTGTTAGTAAAGAGTTAAGAGCCGATTTATGAACCTTTTGAAGAAATTCTTTATATTTAATTCCACCTGATAAATAATTTGAAATTGCATCCTCTTTTATATAATTAATATAATTTCCACCATTTCCATTTTTCTTTTTTCTTATAACAATATTCATAGCAAGATATTCTTCAATCATGTTCAGCAATTCTCTAATATTTCCTGGATAATTAAATTCGATAAAGGACGATTTTAATTTCATAGGCAGTCCATCGAATCTTAAAAGATACCCTTTTTTTTCTAAAACAGAATTGAAAATATTTTTTATATCTTCTTTTCTTCTTCTTAATGGAGGTATTTCAAAGCTAATAGACGATAACCTGAACAACAAATCCCTTCTTAAGTGTTCTTCAGTGAATTTATGAGTTGCAGTTAAAAATCTGACATTGGATTTTTGAGCTTTTGTAGAACCAATTTTATAGAATTCTTCATTTTCAGTTATACTTAGAATTTTAGCTTGTAGATTCAAAGGCATATCACCAATTTCATTAAGAAAAAGGGTCCCGTTATTAGCCAGCTCTACAAGCCCTTTTTTATCAGTATTAGCCCCAGTAAAAGCTCCCTTTTTATACCCAAACAATTCACTTTCAAGAAGATTTTCAGGAATCGCAGCACAGTTGATTGAATAATAATTTTGGGTTCCTCTTGGTGACAAATTCACAATAATATCTGCAAGGTGGTTTTTTCCAGTTCCGGTTTCCCCAAGAATCATTATGCTTCCATCATAAAACATTGATAAGATTAACATTTTTTTAATTTCAATTATTTCTTCAGTTTTTCCTGAAACCTTAGAAAGTTGCTCTTCAAGGTTTTTTATTAGATCTTCAGCTAATTGTCTTGGACTTTTGTAAGAACTTACAATTCTATAATGGCCCTTGAATTCATCTGCATCCTTGGAATATCCTTTTATAATAAATGCTCTTATTGGGCTGTTATTTATTAAAATAATATTGCTGAAAGCGTAAAGCCAATCATCTAGCTCTTCTTTTTTATAATTAGTGCTGTCAATAAAAATAATATTAGCAGTATTTCTATCAAGATTTACTAAAAAATCAAAATCCAGATCATAGAGAGTATTAAAATACTCTGAGGATTCTATTTCCTTTAAATTTTCTCCTACCATTATTGTTTTATAAAGCATGAAAAACCTCCGAAAAAAACTGAGCGTCTACAAAAGTAATTATACCTTAAATAATTATGAAACTAAAATGAAGCAGAAAATTCAAAGCCAAATAAAGGTTTTAATTTAGTGTTGTTTGATTTATTAACTATTGCAAATCCAATATTTGGAGTAAAATTAACAGCTATATTTTCAAAATCAAACTTGGTAGTATAGTATAGGTTAAAAATGTTTCTGAATTCCTCTATTCCACCTAAAAAGAAATGTATTCCCTTTTCATAAGTACTTTCTCCATGCCATGGTGACCAGGGAGTTCTTATTCCAAGAATTACGATTTCATTTGAAGCACTAAAACCTGATTCATGATCCAGGTATAAATACAGACTAGCAGCATCTTCACCATATTTATATCCAAGCATATTATTTTCAATAACATAATTTTCCTGCTGTTCTTTAATATATCTGGTGAATTCATAAGGCCAATTCTTGCTTGTTCTTTCAAATAAGTAAGAATTGCCTATGGCAAATTCATACCCAGTTTTATAATTTTCTCCAGTATAATCAAAGCCTGTATTTATAGCAATTTTAATAACTTTTGCTTCTTCAGGTTTAAAAATAGTATAAAAACTAAAATCATCTATTAAAAAATCTAAATATGGGTGATATTTATCACATATTAAAGTTTCCCAATAAAAACCAAGCATTGCATTAATATTTACATTGTAATCAAACCACTTTCCTATAGGAGTTTGTATAAATCCATACGGAATTGGAAGAACCATGTATGGTAATTGAATATTTTCATCAATTAGCATCATTGATTCATGATAGCCGATTGTAAAGGGTAAACCATTCCAATCAATATCAGAATAGGAAACTGACCTGTAATAAACACTTTTTGCAAAATCCAAATCTCCTGATTTTTTATAAATACCAGGAGTATTGATATTTACGAAAATAAAATCATTTCTGTAATTAAAATTATTCCAGAAATCAAATGAATATGATAATCCAGGAAAGCTTCCGGCTTCCTTTCTGAAGAAAAGTTTGTATTGGTTTCCCAGTCCTTCTTCAAAGGACATATAGCCTCCCTTTATATAAAAGTTGTCTTCCTGAAATAATAAATATCCATCGTTTATAACTAATTTTTGATC
>CAZGZM010000080.1:0-9267 GCA_964529955.1 uncultured Thermotogaceae bacterium | reverse complement strand
TATAAAGATTTAATAAATCTTCCAAGAATTCTTCAACCTAAAAGAATAATATATGTTCATGGCGATAAAAGTTCTCTTCTAAATATCGCAGATGAATTACAATATGAATTTCAAATTGATATTCCAAAGAATTTCCAAGAAATTATTTTATAACTTTGGTTGACAAGGTATCTATCAAATGATATTATAACTAATGCAAGGTTGCCGGGGTGGCGGAATTGGCAGACGCTACGGACTTAAAATCCGTTGAGGCGGGAGCTTCGTAAGGGTTCGAGTCCCTTCCTCGGCACCAGATTTTGGTGTCGTTTAAAAATACGGTGCGGGGTGGAGCAGTAAGGTAGCTCGTTGGGCTCATAACCCAAAGGTCAAAGGTTCAAATCCTTTCCCCGCTACCATTTTAATGGCGATGTAGCTCAGCTGGCAAGAGCATGCGGCTCATACCCGCAGGGTCGACAGTTCGAGTCTGTCCGTCGCCACCATTTAGCAGACGGATAGAACCATCGTCTGGTGTTTATGGAATCCAGATTGGGTTCCATTTTTTTATTAATAAATATTCTTTTACAAAAGATAAACCTCTTTAATATACTTATAATAATAACTTCAGTAATTACAGATGTTTTTATAGTATTATAAAAACAGCTTATTGTTGGAGGATAATTTTGTTTTTTAACGACTCAATACTTTTCGAGGCAAACAGAGAAATTAAATTTATTGAATCCAAGCTGGAATCGATTAATTATAGCAATGAAAAAGATAAAGAAATAATGAAAAAAAATTTATCATTTCTCATTGAAGAAGTTAAATCTTTATATTCCGATCCCAAAACCTTGGGAGAAGTATTCAATAATGATAAAAAATTATTTATCATTTCAAATTTACTTAATTGTTTAAAGGTACTAGTCAATTTTGAAATAAATGTGGTGAAGAAAAAAAAATAGATTCATTCTTTTCGATTTTTACTTAATTCTTCTGTAAACCCTTCCGGATATCTCCTTTTAAGTTTTTCAACATTCATTAAGCCTATTTCTTCTAAACTTAAATTATATGCAGTTGCTAAACCAGCTACATACCATAATATATCTCCAATTTCCTTTTTTAAATCTTTAATATTTATATCATGTCCATGAAAAATTTCTTTTTTTATCATATCTATTGTTTCTCCTGCTTCACCCGAAATTCCCATAGCCATATTTATTTTAATATCTCTTTTGTTTAGATCAGGATTAATTGTTCTCGATGCTTTATCTTGGTAATCTTTTAAATTCATACATCCTCCTAAAAAATAAGTTTAATCCATTAATTATTATATATAATATATTTTAAAGAATGATTATGATAATTGAATACTATTATTATATAATTTATATGAAGGAGTTCTGATCATTTATCCTTAACGGAGGAGTTTGATGAACAATAAGTCAGGTGAGAAAAAACCAAATGAAAAAAACAAAGAAATTAATAAAAATGATTATTTTAAAAGTATCGTAACTGATTTTATAATAGATGCAAGAGGGATTATGAAAGATGAAACAGATAATGAATTTAAGAGAATTTTTCTGAAAATACTTTTTGATTTAGAAAATGCAGAAGATACAAAAAAAGAATTGATGGAAAATATTTCATGGTTCAGGGAAAATTCTTTTCATATTGTTAGCTTAAGAATTAACAGGACAGCAGAAATATACTGTATTATCAGATAAACTACTATTAATTATTATTTGTTAACAATAAGATTTATTAAATGTGTTAAAATATTTTTAATAATGTAAGACTTTATTATTTATTAATATCAGTAGGTAATATATATGACTAAAGATCCTATTATTTCTTCTTTAAAAAGCGAGTATGAAACTCTAGAAAGATCCTTTTTATCTTTGAATCTTGGCATCGAGAGGAAAGATGTTATGCTTTTTATTGAAAATCTAAATTATATAAAAGATAAGTTATCATCTTTAAATGAATATCCAAACTCAGAGTATGAAAGACAAAAAAATAATGAAATCATATTCATTTGCAAAAATTTGATTAATACTTTAGATAATTGGAAAAATTATCTATCAAGTGAAGTCGCTAACAATAAAAGTAGTAGAAGTAAAAAATTGTAAATATAATTTAACATAAAAATCTTAAATATCGCAGAGTTAATGTATATAAAAAAGCACTATATTTAGTATATTTGTATTATAATTTAAATGTATTTAGTTATTTATTCGAAGAGGAAATAAAATGAACAGTTTAAAGAATGATGAATTTTTCGAGGAATTGAAACACGAAAATAAAATACTTAAAGAACAAAAAAGTAAGCTTTTATACTTAATAAACCAGGAAAAAGCTGAGCGGATTTATTTAGAATCACTTATTGATGATATTGATATAAATAAGAAATCAGAGGAAAAAGAACTATGATTACAAACAAAATTAATCCTAGTATTAAGCAAAGATATGAAGAATTAGAAAAAAAATTTTATAATCTTCAAATAGACAAAGAGAACATTGAGTACAAAGTAATATTTGATAATCTCCATTATCTGGAAAGACAGATAAACTGCCTGCTGAGTAACCCTGCAAGTTTAGATGAATTGAGTTTTAATTTTGAAAAGTATTATTTAATTCAAAATCTTATAAAAGCTCTTGAAAATTGGTACATTCTTCTTTCTAGGAAATCTTTTTTGTAAATTTTTATGAACCCAGATATAAAGCTATCTTTCTTTGATATCGTATTGATACCTATTAAAGGTATAATATGAATGAAGATTTTGAATAGCGATGTTATTTGGTTTAAAAATGTGGAGGAGGAATTTAAATGTTTATTGCTTCAAAGGATAAAGGGATTATGATTAATCTTAAAAAATTTGAAGAAATAGTATTGGATAAAAACGAAAACAGTTTAAAGTTTATTAATTCATATCCTTCTAGTAAAAACCCAAAGATTATTTTTCCAAGTCTTGAAAAAGCGAAGGAATGTTTTACAGCAATAAGTATGAGAATGGGAGACTCCGAATGTATGATGATCGATTTATATTTACAAAACGAGTAATAAAAAGTAAATGAAAAATTATTTGGATTCTATTTATTTTGATTACAATGTTTTAAAAAAACAAATTCAAGAAATAATTCCTGGAGAATCTGTAGAAGAAAAAGTATTTATAACTAATAAACTATTCTTCGTAGAGGAATTGATTCAAAGCGTTGAAAAAGAACCAAAAAATGAAAGTGATTTAAACAGCATTACTAAAAAACTCTTTTTGGTAAAAAACATTATGAATACCATTCAAAATTGGTATTATTTCAAAAAATTTAAACCTATCTTATAAATAAAGAAATTTATAGAATATTTTTCTGTTAGATTAGATTTTTACATAATAACGGAGGTAATATGAAAAAAATTCTAGTTATTCTGATAATTTTCTTGGGAATCACACTTTTTAGTAAATCTGTTGTTTTGTATTTTAAAAATGGAGAAATTTTAGAGTATAACTTGAATGAAATTGAAAGTATAAAATTTGAAGAAGAAAACGACGATTTTAAATTGATTTCCGGTATTTGGAATGGAGATAAAGGAATTAAAAAAATTATTATTAATTCTAACGGAACTGCAACCTTCATTTGTGATAATGACTTTTCTTGGAATTCAAAGATAGAAAATAATAATAACAAATACAAATTATATGTACCTAATCCCCAACCAATAATGTACAATAATAATTACTTCCCATCAATGATATCTGAGCAACTTTATAATTTAGTCAATGAACAGAGTTACTGGGAATTAGTTCTTGCAGAAAATGGTAAAGTTTTAACAGGAATCAAGCACGGAGTTTATGTTTATTGGAGCGGAAATAAGATCGATTATATTGAGGCGTATGAAAGAGAAGCTGAATGGCTCAGAATTGAATAAACTATTATAAACAGGAGGTTTTATCTGATGAAATTTATTGTTAGGGAAAAAATCCTGTCAATTTCTGATAAATTCACAATTAGAAATGAATTGGGAAGGGATTGTTATTTTGTTTGGGGGAAAATTTTTTCATTAGGAAACAAACTACATTTTGAAGATGAATTTGGAAAGTAAATATTTTATATTGAACAAAAACTTTTTAAATTTTTATCAGAATACGTAATTTATCAAAATGATTCTGGAATAGCCCGAATAAAAAGAAAATTCTCTTATAGACCTAAATTTGATATTTGGAGTGAATTTGGAAATTACCTTTTAAAGGGTAATATATGGGCTCATGAATTTTCAATTGAAAAAAACGGTATTGCTGTTGCAGCCATTTCGAAAAAATGGTTTTCCTGGACTGATTCCTACGGAATAGATATTTTTTATGATGATCAGCAAGATTTTTTAATTGCCCTGGCTATAGTAATTGATCAATCAATGCACGATAAAAATAATTAATTTAAATCTTCAATACTATCTACTTAGAAAATTTTTCATAAAATGTTTTGCATTTTCCAATCACGCATTAAATATTTAGTCTCTATTGTGGTGAATTCTTTTTTAAAATGAATTTACCCATTTTTTTATTTTTTTCTGGAATTATTATAAGAAGCACTCAAAAGGGGCTATCCATTACCTCTATTTCTATCAAAAAGATAATTTATGAGAATTTATCTAGAGTTTTTTCGATTATCTTTTTTTAATAAAATCAGAAAACTTTTTTAATCCGAACAGACTTATTAGTTTATTAATTAAATCATTATTTTTCACTTCTAGAAAATAATTCTAGACATTAAATATACTTACTTATGGTAGAAGTCTTACATTCAATAATCCAATTTAATTAATCTCTCACAACTATTCAACCCATAATCCAAAATAATTTCAATCTTAAAATTCAAAAATAATATATATATCCCGATAATAAATTAAAATTATTTGCTTTATAGAGAGCTTATTATATTTTTTCTGTATTAGATAAGAATATTGAAATATATAAGTTATATATTGAATATTTATGAAGTAATATCTGATTTTATATTTAATCTAACAATAATATTTTTATATATACTAAACTTTTTTAATTTAATACTTGACAAATATAATATTTATATGATATATTATTATCAAGCAAGGATATTTTAACTAAAGGGGTGAGTATTTATGAAAAAAAGAATAAAATCAGCAGTAGAAATTCAAAGAAATATTGAAAATGTAAAAAACTTTCATAATATGAGTAACTATTTACCATTAATTTAAAGGGGAGGTTGAATAATGAATAAGAAATTTTATAAGTCAGCTGTTGAAATTGAGAAAAGTATCAGGGGAATCAAAAAAGAGGTTTTAATTAAGAAAGTTGATTTAGTTTCTAATTTATTTTGAGGAGGATTAAAGATGATAAGAAGAATCAGAAAAACAGCAAGCGAAATCGAAAGATCAATTGAAGCATACAAGGCAGATAATTTATTAAAAAATCAGGGGTTTAACTTAAGATGAATATAAATAAGAAGAAAGAAATGGAGAAATTAATAGAATTACAAAAATTTAATGAAGAATACAGAGGTTACATTTTAAAAAAAGGAGAAAAATATTATGTTTAAAAGATTAAGTAGTCCATCTGATATGGAGAAAAAATTAAATGAATTTAAGAGAAAGATTATTGTTAATAATCCAGATATAATGTTTAGAAACATATGAGGAAGGGAGGTGAATTAATATGCCAAGAAGAAAAAAAGATCCATTAGTAATAGAAAGAAAGATAAACGATTTTAAAAGGAAAATTATTGATGAAAATCCTAGTACCATAATTAGATTTATGTAAAAAAAACTTCTAAAATTAAATATAATACTGATTGGAGATGTTAATTTGAAAAAAGAAAAATTTAATAAAGGATAAAAGGGGTTCGAAGAATTATAAAAAATCGAACCCTTTTTTATTTTCATTTACTCTTAAGTAAGATTCTTCTGCTATTAATATTTCATTTCTGTTCAATCAAATGCTTTTTTTTTATTCTTAATTTTTGAATACTTCGTATTTTAAATAAAATTATTGTCCCCGCTAGAACAATCATACCAACTATAAAATACATTAATTTTACTTCATATTTATCGAGTCCATTACCGATAAATGGTGAAATGATTGCAAAGGATATATTTCCACTTAAACTTACGATTGAAATAACAGTTGCTCTATGTTTGTTTGATATCTGATTATTAATATAGAAATTCATTACCGGATTATATAGTCCCCTTACAATCTGTCCAAGCGCAATGAATATCAATCCTATTGAATTGAAGAATATTATCGGAAATAAAAATGAAAGCCCTAGAATAATTCCCATAAAAAGAATAATTTTTCTCTGTCTTTTATTTTCAATTCTCTTAATAAAAATTCTAGCTGAAACAGCGCATAAAACATTTAATCCAAAGAAAACAGTTCCATACAAAGCAATATCCAATCTGATCCCTTTAAAATAAGCTTCATATAGCCAAAAACTTATTCTAATACAAAATACTATTATTGTAGATGCATATAAAGCCCATCTAAGTCTAGGATTTTTTAAAGACAATTTAAATCCTTCTTTTAAATGAGAAAAATATGAGTTATTATTAATTTCTTTTTTTCCTTCATCAACAAAATATAATGAAACAAAACCTGCAAACGAAACGAAAATTAAAGAAACATAAAATGGTATTTTTGGAGATAAAGTATAAAAAAAACTACTGCATATTGACCCTACAGCTTGTCCTATATATATGTTAGAAAAAGTTTTCATCTCAATCTTCTGATAATCATTCTTTCTATTTAAAATTATGAGTGATTCATACAGTATAGCAGAATCTACTCCAGATCTTAATGTTAATCCTAAACCAAAAAGTATTTCAGCAAATACAAAACAAAAAAAATTAATACCATAGATATATAACAGTAAGCCTGAAATTAAAAAAATATTGCTAATAGTAAGAGAAAATTTTCTAGATATTTTATCTGCAATAACTCCTGTAGGAACCTCAAAAAAGAAAACAGAAATTGCTGATATTGATTGTAAAAGAAAAATCTCAGAATAATCCATCCCTTTATAAAGCATAAATGGCACCATTATAGGACCTAAGATCAGCATATTCTGACAGAATTTAAAATATTTATATATTTTCAAGTTTCTCTCAATTAAATTCATTATACCTCTCCAAAAAAAAGGATGGCATTAAGCCATCCTTCCAATTAATTTATCTTTCTACAATTCATACTTCCGAAGCAAATCATCTAATGCCTCTCTGAGTAGAGATGACTCTGTCCTTTCTAATATTTTTGATAATTTTGTGAGACCTTCTAATTCAGATTTTAAATAATAACTTGATTTCAAAACCATCTTTTGTTCTCTTTCCATAGGTGCGAAGGTTATGGTATTCCTTCCAGCTTGTTTACTATTTCTTAAACCCTCAGACAGGATATTCATCATTTTCTCTATACTAGAGGCATTTCTGTTTAATTCTCCTACTGTACCGCTGATGGTAAAGGTAATTGATTTTTCTGAATATGATATATGACTGGTTGCTATTGTTTTTTTAATTTCTTGTAATTCCATAAATAAACTTTCTAATGAATATTCAGATGTGTAGATAAAATATTCATCACTGAATCTTTTATAGAAAACATTCTTTGGCAAATTTTTATTTAAAACATCTTCGACAAATTCAAGGATTCTATCACCGCAATCTCTTCCATATTGATCATTAAGATTTTTGAAAAAATCTATATCAAGATCTCCTATTACCAGAGCTCCACTTTCTGCTACTTCTTCTAATTCTTTTTTAAAATCATCAAAATTGTTATTCATTAACATTTTATACACCCCTTTATATATTTATATATGTATATATATATCATAATATTTATATCTTTGTCAAGTAAAAAAAACAGCCTCTTAAGGCTGCCAAATTCATACAATTAAATATTACTAAAATAAATTTTCTTCAATTCTTCTAATGTATTCAGTTATTGAATTCATACTGAAATTTCTAGAGAATCTTGTTAATTCTTTTCCTTTATTAAAAAGGATGATTGTTGGAGAAGCAAATACTTCAAAAACCCCTGCAATCTCTCTAAATTCGCTAAGATTTATTTTATAAAATTTCCAATTTTTATATTCGCTTTCTAATGTTTTTAATTTATTCTCAACCGCAACACAGGGAGCGCATCCTACAATTTTAAATAAAACAACAGAAAGATTTTCAGCATTTAAAATATATTTATAATTGCCTTTAAGTAATTCTTTCATGTTTAGAATTCTAAATTTATTTCTATTGGACAATGATCGGAACCCATTATTTCATCCATGATTGAAGCTCCCTTCAAATTACTCTTTAATTCATCCCCAATGAAAAAATAATCTATTCTCCAGCCGACATTTCGCTGTCTTGCTCTCGTCTTATAATCCCACCAGGAATAATTTTCGCCTTCTTCATTGAAAACTCTAAAAGTATCAATATATCCTTTACTTATTACCTTATCCATCCATTCCCTTTCCATCGGCAAAAAACCCGAAATATCTTCATTTTCCTTTGGTCGTGCAAGATCAATTTCACTATGAGCAGTATTAACATCACCACAGAAAATTATTTTCTTTCCATTCGATCTCATTTCTTCAATATGATTTAAAAAAGCATCATAAAAATTCATCTTATAATTTAATCTTTCTTTAGAAGCTTTGCCATTTGGGAAATAAACATTTAAAAGAACGAAATCTTCAAACTCAACTTTGATGACTCTTCCCTCTTTATCAAATTGTTCAATTCCCATACCGCAACTCACATTAAGGGGTGCAAGTTTTGAATAAACTGCGACTCCACTATATCCTTTTCTTTCTGCAGAACAAAAATAAGAAGCATATCCTTCAGGACTTAGTAATTTTTTTACTAGTTGTTCTTTATGGGCTTTCGTTTCTTGAATACATAAAATATCAGGTTTTTGTTCATATAAAAAATCAAGCATTCCTTTTTTGTATATTGCTCTAATTCCATTTACATTCCAAGATAACAATCTATAATTCATAAAATACCTCCCTTTTATTTTATTTTAATATAACAAAGATAAATAAAGTATTTTTTGAAGAATGTAATCCACTCTTGACAAAATTAATATTTTTCAGATCCAAAAACGAACACTTTATAAATGGAAGGAATTCTAATACATTTAATTTTTTTAAATAAAGCAGAAGAATACAAATGACATTATATGGATCTCTGTGATAATTATGTTCGTTTATTATAACTATGAAATTCACTTAAAAATTGTTAAACTCGAATATATTTTAATTTAATTA
>CAZGZM010000079.1:0-9327 GCA_964529955.1 uncultured Thermotogaceae bacterium | reverse complement strand
ATAGTTGTAAGGTAAGGAGGAATAGATGAGAACTATTTGGTTTGAATTTGCGCGTATATTTAAAATTATTATAAATCCCATAACTGTGATTATTACCTTTTTAATTTTGCATTTTGGTAGAAAAATACCTGTAGGAACAAGTTTATTAATTACTTTAGGTGCTTGGGTTATAGGATTCATATTATTTTATTTCTTTACATTCTTAGCGGTAGGGCGTATAGACGAATAATATTTATCTGTATTTTTTATAAGCCCAGTAAAATAAGATAATGCATATTACATCAATAACTGTCCAAATACTTTTGTTCAGGTAAATTGGTACGATTGGATTGAACAAGATCGCGATTCCTCCCATGGCTATCATCAGGGATTCATCTTTTGTGTAATGAAATTTTAACATGTTGATTACAGCTATTGTTGTAATGGTAATCCGGAGAAACGTGTAGAAGCCATAGGGTAGTGCGAAAACAGCTATTAATAGTAAAACCATTGCAATTATATTGAGTCTTTTCATAAATCCATAATATCCTCACCGCTTATGTTTTCAATAGAAAATTTGATGATAAATGTTTACTGGTATTTGGAATGATTTAGTGCAATGCTTCTGAATCTACCTTCCTATCTAAAACATGACGTTCTTCCGAACTTTATATTAATTATGATTATTGCCAACAATTTGGGTTTTGATATGGGTTATTGGGAATATGTACGCTATGAAAGAAAAAATAATAAGGAACTGATAATACCAGATTAACGCTAATTAAAATCAATGTGTACTTTATATATTGACTAAATGATATAATGTGCCATAGTACAAACTATAGGGTTAGTATTAATAATCAAAAGATGGAGCTTAATTTATGAATGCAATCAAAAATAATCCGTACAGAGTGTTGGGTTTATTTGGGAATTCATCTGAACGAGAGTTGCAAAAAAGAATATCAATAATCAAGAGATATCAGGAAGTTGGAAAACCTGTAAAATTTGAAAATGATTTTTCCATTTTTGGAGAAGTTCATAGAGATTCTGAAAGCGTACAATCCTCCTCAAGTAAGATCGAGCACGTTTTAAATAAAGTATATTATTCACTTTTCTGGTTTATTAATGGCAGCGATATTGATGATATAGCTTTTAATAATTTACGTGATGGGAATATTGAAAAGGCTGAAGAGATATGGCATAAGACAATAAAAGATCAATCTGTGAATGATAAAAATTACACATGGATACATAATTTATCAACGTTAAATATGCTTATATATTTTTGTAAAGATGACAGTGAAAGTGAAAAAATGCAACGAGCATTGCAGTTAAAAACTGAATTAATTAATTCAGATATATTTTCTGATTATGTTTCAAAAATTTGTGGAAATAGTTTAACCGTTGAAAATAAAAAAATAATTACGAAATTCATTGAATCGATATTATCATATTTTCAGAAAAAAAGTACAAGAAAGAATAAGACGAAAATGTTAGTAGATCTTTTTTCTGATTGCTCAAATGATATTCAGGATTATGTAATTGAGACTCTGACTGGAGAACCTTTTAATAATATTGAAACTGCTATTGAAAAAACAAAAGCAAGGAGAGTTGATTGTCCAGCTGATTCGATTGCATATGGAGAAGAGTTGTATGATTTAACTCATAATGATTTGAAAATATTAAAAGATACCTTAGGTGAAAAAAATGTAAAGTATACTCTAATCTGCAATAAGGTAGCTGATGAAATCATTCAATGTTCAATTGACTATCATAATGAATATAATGGAAGTTATGAAATAAATCCTTGTGAAGATTCTTTAAGAGTTTTAAAACTTGCTAAAAAAGTTAATCCTTCTGGAGAAACAAAAAGAAGACTTGAAGAAAATTTAAAAATTATAAAGGGTAATATTGAGAATGAAGTTACCTGGGAAAAAGAAAAGCGAGTTAAAGATGAAATTAAGTTCTTAATTGAAAAAGTTGAGTGGTATGAAAATTTAACGACTATAGATGATATTCTTTATAACGGCAAGGATTTCATTCGAATGTGTAAATCTTATCTTGAAGCAATGGAAGAAGTTTTAGGAAAATATGATGATACCTATCTAACATATTCCTCAGCGATTGTTGTTTGCGTGCAAAATAAACTAATAAATGTTATTAATTATCTTGTAAGCAAGACACATGGTATGCCAAGTGCACATCAAATAACGGAAATGCGAAGCGCGATAAATATTTCATGTGATATTATAAAGTTGATGAGCCATTTTGATATGAATGATAAAATGAAAGACTCTTTTAATAAAAATAAAAAAGACTTTTATAATTTTAAAAATAAACTATCACCTCATTCTAACACGAGCGGTTGCTACATTGCGACAATGGCATATGGTGACTATGATCATCCTCAAGTAATAAAATTGCGTCATTACCGTGATAATACATTACAAAAAACGGCATTAGGTCGTTTGTTTATTAGAGTTTATTATAAATATTCCCCTACGCTTGTTAAGGTGTTGAAAGATAAAAGTTTTGTGAATAAGACAATAAGGAAGATACTAGATGGATTGGTAAGGGTGATATAATGAAAAAAAATATTTTGATATTTATATTCACCGTGGTAGTCGTTAGTTTTTTGGGAGCTCAAGAACCTGTTGTTTCAGATAACAATAATCTATTAGAAATAAAGGATAGGATTTCTCGTATCGAAAAACAACTCGAATCTATTGGGGAAGATATTAACGAGCTAAAATATTATGATACTGAAAGAGCGGAAGATCTTAATTTATTTAGCAACACAATAAAAGTTGAAACTCTAAGTATTCAGAGGAACAAACGTCAGATATTTAAGCTTGAGAATCATTTAAATGAATTAAAGGGTTCATTACAAGCCACAATCGATAAAAACACAAAAAATATTGTAAATAATCACAAATCAATCCAATCAAGTTATGCACAACTAGTTGAGAAGATTAAAAAAGGAGCAGTTTTATGGATTAGTATAATTACATTTGCAATAGGTTTTGTTTTAGCATTAATTATAATCAATCGAAAAAAAATGAATAATAATTTAAAAATACTTATTGATAAAATTAAAAAAACATCTGATTTATTATCTCAGGAGCAAGCAAATTTAGATTTAAAGCTTCTGAATCTTCTGGAAAACCAGATAGCAAACAAGTCAATTGGAAGTGGTAATTCTGAAGAAGAACATATGTTTGTTCTAAAAATTGCCAATGAAATATCTCGAATTAAAATAAATATATCTTTTATGCCTCAAGATATTAAAGGTTTAAAACAAATAAAAGCATCGTTGAAAAGGTTATTAGATAATTTTTTAGCGCGTGGTTATGAAGTTATCGATATGATAAATAAAGAATATGACCCTCAATTGCGAGTTATTGCAAATTTTAGGCCAGAAGAATCTTTTGAAAAAGGAAAACAAGTTATAACGAGAGTGATCAAACCACAAGTTAACTATAACGGTGTTATGATTCAAACTGCTGAAGTGGAAGTTAGTGTTGGCGAATAAAAAGGAGTCTTATGTCAAATATTAAAATTATTTATGGTATTGATCTTGGCACAACTAATTCAAGTATAGTTAAAATGGAACATGGGGAAGTTGAAATCATCAAAATTGATGGGGCAGACAATACTTTGCCTTCATGTGTTAGTTTTAATAAAAAAAGGACTGTTCAAGTTGGTGGTCAAGCTAGAAATATGTTAAAAAGTGACAAGATTAACGCTATGAAAAATTATCAAGCAGATGATTCAAATATTTTTGTTGAATTTAAAAGAACTATGGGGACAGATAAAAAATATTTTAGTTCACACATGGATAAAGAATTTTCGTCAGAAGATCTTTCTGCGGAAGTATTAAAAAAATTAAAATCCTTTGTAAATGAAGAAAATGTAAAATCAGCAGTGATTACTGTTCCGGCGAAATTCACGGTAAATCAAAAAGATGCAACGATAAGAGCAGCTAAATTAGCCGGCATAGAACAATGTGAACTACTGCAAGAGCCTATTGCAGCATCGATGGCTTACGGATTAGGAAAGACAAAAGAGAACTCCTTATGGTTGGTTTTTGATTTTGGAGGAGGAACTTTTGACGCAGCGCTTGTAAATGTAGAAGATGGGATAATGAAAGTCATCGATAGTGATGGTGATAATTATCTTGGTGGGAAAAATATTGATTTATCAATAATAGATAATCTGTTAATTCCGTATTTTCAAAATAACTATTCAATTGAAAGTATTTTGGAAGATAATAATAAAAAAAGTATTTTTTCTGATGTACTCAAATGGTATGCTGAAGAAGCAAAGATCCAACTTTCATTCAATGAGTCATACGATATTCTTACTGGTCTGGATTTCCCTGGAACAGATGATAATGGGGAAGAGTTCGAAATCGATCTTACTATTACAAAAGAGGAATTGGCTGAAGTTATTAAACCTATTTATCAGAAATCGATAGATATATGTTTAGAGTTATTGAAGAGAAATAATTTAAAAGGTAGTGATTTAGGGGCTCTTATATTGGTTGGCGGACCAACTTATTCGCCTATTTTGCGTGATATGTTGAAAGAACAAATTACTTCAAAGGTTGATCTCAGCGTTGACCCGATGACTGTTGTGGCGAGAGGAGCTGCATTATTTGCATCTACAATAAGTGTAGATGAAAATATTGTATCAATTGAAAAAGATGTCAGTAAAGTGCAATTAAGTTTAGGATATGAAGCTACAACGGTTGAAGAGACAGAATTTGTGACTATTAAAATTTTACATGATAAAACAAAATGTGATATGCCGCAAAACAGTTTTGTTGAAATCATCCGTAATGATAATGCATGGTCTAGCGGGAAATATGAGATCAGCGAAAATGGTGAAGTAATTGAAGTGGGACTTCAGGAAGGTAAAACAAATGTATTTTATATAAAAATGTATGATGATAAAGGTGATTTGATAAATGTTCAACCCGATGCATTTTCAATTATACAGGGTTCAAAAGTTGGAAATTCTACGCTTCCATATAATATTGGGATTGAAATTAAAAGTAGAGTTAACAGTGATTTGATCTTTAAGACTGTGACTGGGCTTGAAAAAAATCAAAGTCTTCCAGCTACTGGAATAATAAATGGGTTAAAAACTCAAAATCAAATTAAACCGGGATCCAAGGATGATTTTTTAAAAGTACCAATTTATCAAGGTGATTATGACGCTGATGGTTCAAAGGCTATGTATCACGAACATGTTTTTGATGTAATTATATCGGGTGAACAATTACCAAAATTGTTACCATCTGGTAGTGATGTTGATATAACAATAAAAGTTGATAGATCTGAGCACATGGACTTCTATGCTTATTTTCCATATTTAGATTTTACAGAAGAAATCGATATCCCAATCACTGTTCAAAAAGAAATAAAAATTGAAAGACTTGTAGATGAGATATCAAAATTAAAACAAAGTTTAAATCTAATAAAACAAGAGGGAGATTTTACAGATGGTAGTGCGGTTGGATCGCTAAGTGATGCAATTGAGAGCCAAGAAGATTTATTGAAAAATAATAAAAATAATTATGATGTTAAAAAACAAGTTTCAAATAATTTAAAACGGATTTTTGCTAAATGTGATAAAGTAATGGAAGATATGGAATGGCCCAAAACTGAAGAAAACTTAAAGGAATCCTACGAAAGATTTAAAGATACATATGAAGAAAATGGAGATAAATTAAATGCATCTGAAAAACAACATATTCAGAGTTTACTAGATGATTTGAATCATAAGATGCCAAGAGTAATTGAGGAGAAAAATGTAAAACTTGCAAAGGATTTGATTGATACAATTAATGTCTACAATGCTACATTAATTGATAAAACTATGGGGGCTGATTTTTTTATTGGGATATTGCATCATTTGCATAATCAGTTTGAAATGCATGATTGGAGTAACCCGGCAAAGGCTAAGGAATTGTTGGCGAAGGGATTTCAGATTGCTGAAACTAATCCAAGTAAGGAAAAAATCAGAAATATTGTAATGGATTTGTATAAATTATTACCAAGTGTAGATGAACCGTTACCAATCAATGACGATCATGTTTTAAGTGATTAATGCTAGGAGAAGAAATTATAAAAAAAGGTTACACCATTAATTTAACATATGAAATTCAATTTCCGATAGAATCTACAGGTATGGCTGATGCGTATCGTGTCAAAGATTTAGATGGTAATATACGGCGATTAGAATTGTTCAAGTTAGTGGATTTAACACCTGACTTTGTTGATTCTGATAGTAACCCCTTATTTTTGAAACACTTGAGTAAATTTAATTATAAAAGTATTCCTAAACTACATGAATATGGCAGTACAGTTATCAATGGAGTCAATTACTTTTTTTTAGTCTTCGATTTTGTGCAAGGTGAAAGCATACAAGATCGTATTGATAGAGATGGGTGTTTGAGTCAGGATACAAGCGTGAAAATAATAAAAGAAGTACTAAGGTGCATTAATTATATGCATACGTTAAATGATACAATAATTCACAATAATATAAATCCAAGAAGTGTGTTTCTTGACTATTCATATGATGAAGAAAAAATAATGTTATTTAATTTTGAAAAATCCAGAGCTGTAAACTGTGGAGGAAAATCAATACGTCCAGAAAATATGGATTTGTATTATTCTGCTCCTGAGTTAACAAATCGTATTTTCACTATACAAAGCGATTTATATTCCATAGGTGCACTTTTTTATTACTTATTATATGGTGAACCGCCATACTATGTGAAAAATATTGATAATTTACCCTATGAAAAGCAACAAATTACTCTTAAAAATGAAAGAAACAATGGATTAGTGCTCAAAAAAATAAATGATTTTGATAGTGATGAAATAAAAAGAATTTTGATAAAATCTTTGAGTACAGAAATTGAAAACAGGTTCCAGAATACTAAAGAATTTATATCAGCTCTTGATGGCAGAACTGAAGTGATTATTAGCAATATAACTAAATCGAAAAAAGCAAGTAAACTAAAGAAAACAGGATTTTTACGAATTGCCGGCATGGAAGATTTGAAAATGAAATTAAAAAGAGATGTGATAGATTATTTAAACAACTCTGAAAAGTATGAAAAATATGGCATTCCGATGTTGAATGGGATCTTACTATATGGCCCCCCGGGTTGTGGTAAAACTTTTATTGCTGAAAGTTTTGCTTCTGAAGTCGAATATAATTTTGTAAAAATTAATCCGTCTGATATTCAGAGTAAATATATAAATGAAACGCAGGAGAATATGAAAAAGATGTTCTCTTTAGCTGAAGATAATGCGCCATCAATAATATTTATTGATGAATTGGATGCTATTGTACCCAGTAGAGAGTCTGAGCTACACCAAATGCACGCAGCAGCTGTCAATGAAATGCTTTCCCGTATGACCAACTGTGGTGAGAGGCAAATATTTATTATTGGAGCTACAAATAGGCCTGAAAAAATTGATACTGCTATTCTGCGAACAGGACGTTTAGACAGATGTATTTATGTACCTCCACCTGACAAGAAGGCAAGAATGTCCATGTTTGAAATATATTTGGAGAATCGCCCAATTGATTTTTTATTGAATTATGAAAAGCTTGCAGATCTTACTGATAATTATGTATCAAGTGACATCAAATTTATAATAGATGAAGCTTCTCGCGAAGCAATGAAACTAGAAAGTGTGATAACAATGGATATAATTATAAGTGCTATAAATAACACCAAGCCTTCAATTTCAATTAATGAAATAAAAAAATATGAAGAGATGGTAAATCTCTGGGAAAGTGAAAGATAAAAAGGAGAAGAGAGAATATGGATAATAAAAAGAACGAATTTCAAAGATTATTGTATGAAATAGCTTTTTGTACTATAGCTTGTGATGGCACAATTGATCAAAAAGAAATTAATGAAATGCAAAAATTGAACAGCTCAACTCCCTATTTTTCCGGAATTGATTTAACCCATGAATTGGATAATCTTGTAGTGACATTAAAAGAGAAGGGAAAACATATAATTGATGATTTGTTTGATCAACTAAAAAACGTTGAATTAAATGCTGTTGAGGAATTACTTATACTTGAGTTAACTTTTCGGTTGGCGCTTGCGAATGATGTTATTGATGAAAATGAGATTAAGTTTGCAAATTTAGTAAGATCTCATCTAAAAATAACTGACAATGTAATAAAAGATAGGTTTGGAGATGTTAAATTTTTATTTAAAAATTCGTATTCCGTTAACGCAGACAGTAATGTTGCAAGAAGCGAATTGATTAAATCAATTTCTATGAAACGAGTAGAAAAGTTAAGAAAGACTGACATCACAACAATTGATTTTAATAAAGAAAGTAAATAAATAATAATATTATAGTTAGGGGGTCCCCCATTAGAGTAATTTTGTAAAGGGGACATAATACTCCTGCTTAGTAATGGTGTTTCTGCGAAAATAGCGACTCTATTTCAGAGATCTTATATAAAACTCTTATACTAAAAGGACAAAATTTCATATTTTTCCAATGAAATATAAATCCAATATTTTCTTGCAAGATGCTGACCGTAGCGTATAGTATATGGGTGGAATACCTACTGGTAGTTTATCTTAGTGTAAAAGAGGGGGGGATATGAGTAAGTTCAGATTATTTATTATTGCTGTAATATGCGTGTTGGTGGCGGCATGCGGTAAGAGTTCAAGCGGGCCGTCGGAACCCACGGCGATGGAGCTGTGCAATTCCGGCTGGAGCGCTTATGAAACCGCGGCTTATAGTGACGCATTGTCAGATTTTGAGGATGCTTTAGACAAGGATTCAGATATGGCTGAGGCCTATACTGGGAAAGGATGGACATTGATCCGGCAGGATTTGATGTCAAGTGCTAAGACTTCATTGCTTACGGCAATTAATAAGTCAGAAAGCACAGATTACAGAAACCTTATAGGAATAGGAAGTATTTATATTATTGAAAACAACGGTCCTTCTACAGTTGCGCTTCTGGCTCCTCATGTGAATATCCCTAATACTTGGTATCACGACCATGATGAGGAGATCACGGCTGTTGAGCTGCATAATCTTTTGGCTGAAGGTTATATCATGACAGGAGTTGAAGGTGATGAATCATCATCTACTGTAAATGCTCTTGATGCCTGGGGACAGGTAAAGAAGAGCCTGAGCATGGATAATACAGACACCAAAGCCCTTGAGCTTCAGGCTTATTTAAAGGGGGAATAGTATGAGAAAGAAAATTATATTATTGTCGTTATCAATCCTCCTACTTATTTTTTCGGTGAATGCATCGCCGGGAGATCTTAAGTGGAGTTTT
>CAZGZM010000078.1:0-9366 GCA_964529955.1 uncultured Thermotogaceae bacterium | reverse complement strand
ATTGAGTATCTGAAGGAATTTCCTGGTTAATTAATTTTTGATAAAAGTCCTTTGCGTTTTTCATCTGTTCATCAGAAATAGTTTTTGTATTTTCGTATACATATTCAGTCTGAGATAAAATAACTTCAGATAATTTTCTTGCGTTAGCAGCTAAAAGGATCAAACCATCTGCGTTTTCAACTATGTTATATATTTCAGGAACTATGTATCCGCCTTCGCTATGACCTAAAAGAATTATTTTATCTGCTCCATTAACATTTTTTGCGTATTCATAAGCAGCCTCTGCAGTTAAAAAATATTCGTTTTTTAAATTACTTCCCTCTTTCATGAATAGCTGAGGTTCCTGATATGTTGTTTTATTGAATCTTAATGTTGCTATTCCGTTCGAAGCAAGACCTAAAGCAATGTCTCTGAATGGAGCATTTGGTCCAATTGTTTCGTTCATATCGTTTGGACCGGAACCGGATATCATAATAACAATCGGAAATTTTTCTTTGTCTATTGGCAAAGATAACTTTCCGTCTACTTTAAATGGAGAAGCTTCAAGAGTTATATCAATTTCCCTGTACTTGGAATTATCTACATAGTCAGGTGTTTTTTCTTTTCCATCAGGTATAGGGGCATTTTCATATCTAAATCCCGCTATTTTCAATTCATCATTAACAACTACACTAATATAAAGATATCCTTTAGCAAATTCAGTATAATACTTAAAAACATTATATTCGCTCTGATTATCTTCTTCCTTCGATAGTACCTTTAAAATATTTCCATATTGAGTAATTAATAAATTGTATGTTTTTTCCATAGCATCTTTTCCAAAGTTTTTATTCATAGCATCGTTTTGTAAAGAAGCTGCTTTATCGTAATTCTTGCTGAAAAAAGAGTTAAAGTATTCATCTGCGGCTTTACTTACTTCCAGTTTTTTATCTTGATTATTATTGCTCGGGGCAGCTGCTGGTTGAGCTACAAATTGTACAACTTCTTCATTTTTATCAAGAACAACAAAAATATTCAGATAATTTTTCTCAAATTGAGTATAAAAAGTAAATATATCCATTCCATTTTTTTCTTCTGAAGTTATATTTATAATGTTTTTAATTTCTCCATAATTTGATAAAAATCCATCATAAGCCGTTTTCATCTGTTCTATACCAAATTGAGATTTTATGGAATCATTTTCCATTTTAAAAGCTTTATCAAATTCTTCTTGAAAAAAATAATTGAAAAATTCCTTTGCTTTTTCCATCTGTTCGCCCCCCACAGAAAATAAACATACACATGTTACGATAAAAATAATTAAAATCAATATTTTTCTCAAATCTTTTCCCTCCTTATACATAATAAATTGATTATAATATATTCTTTTTAAGAAACAAAAATAAAATAAATTGAAAATATAATTACTGAAAAAAAAGTATACCCTGTAAGCATTATATTCACATAACTAATTTCTTCTCTTCTAGATTTCATAAAGACAGGAATAGAAAAGGGCGGAGGAAGAATAAACAGTGTAAAAAGAGCATGTTGGTAAATCAGAGGAAGTTTTAGAACATCAATAATAAAAAAATTTATCAGAAAAAAAGAAGGAATGAGTATAATTAATCTCCAGAATATTAGAGTAAAAAGGTCCCTCATGAAGCCTGCTTTTATTTCAAGACCAAATCCTATAACTATCAAAATCATAGGTACTGTAATAGAAGAAAGATAGTTTAATGTAATTTCAAATGACCTTCCTAACCACCAATCGTAAATAAGATTTTTTAAATTAAAAAGATTCAATATCAAGCCAGTAAAGAGTGCTAAAAGAACTGGTGATTTAAAATAAGTTTTTAAAATAGATTCATTGCTATCTATTTTTTTAGAATCATTTTCTTTAAGTATAAAGGGAATAAAAATAAACCATACAAAAATTTCATTTCCAAAGTCTACAGAAGCAATTGATCCAATATTATCAATTCCATAAGCAGTACTGAATAAACTCCATCCAAGTAACCCATATACGAATCCAGACATCATAAATGGAAAGTATTTTTTATTTCTATAATACTTTCTTCTTAAAACCTTTCCAAGATAAAAAAGGATAAGATTAATAATGATGATAACTATACTGATTAAAATAAGGTTTATATTAATATCAAGATTTAAAAAAGTAATAAATAAAACTGCCGGTAATGCAATTTTTACCACTAATCTTTTTATTAATTCAATAAAATCTTCTTTGAATAATTTAAATTTTTTAACTGCATACCCTATAAAAATTAGAAAAAATATAGGTAGCACTCTTGAAAGTAAATCCAAGGAATATGCCAATTTATTTCTCCTAAATTAAATATAGTTTCCGCCAGTGAATATATAATAAATTGCAAAAATTACAATCGATATCAAAGTATAGCTTGTGAGCATATTGTTTACATATGTGCTTTCATAACCATCTCTCTTCATGAAAATTGGAACAATAAAGGGTGGAGGAAGAATTAAAAGAGTAAACAACGCATGTAAATAAATCGGACTTAAATTCAAAACATTTAGAAATAACCAATATCCTACAATAAAGAATATCGGTATTAATACCACCATTCTTGTTAACAAAAGAATTCCTAAATCCTTTAGTGATTCTTTCTTAATTTTGACTCCATAGCCAATTATTATAAGCATTATTGGGACTGTCAAAGCTCCCAGATAATCAAGCGTAGTTACTATAGAGTTTCCAAACCAAAAGTTAAAGAAAAATTCTTTAAAATTCAAAAGGTTGAATAAAATACCTAAAAAAATACCCATCAGAACAGGTGATTTTATAACCAATGAAGCTGTCTTTTTGGCATCTGAAACTCCATCCCTCTTTCTAAGCATAATTGGAACAAACAATAACCATATAAAAAGTTCATGACCCAGATCTATAATTGCTATTGAACCCGCATTCGCTATTCCATACGCTCCACTGAAGAGACTCCAACCTAACATTCCATACTCGAAACCTGGTATTAAAAATTTAAAATATTCATGTTTTTTTGAGACCCTTTTTTGTAATTTGCTTCCATAAATAAGAAGGAAAACATTTAGTAATATCATTACTATAACAATTACTATATGAGAGGGTTGAAGTTCCAATCTTAAAAATGTTAGAAATAAAACAGAAGGAAGCGCAAAATTAACAACAAGTTTTTTGAGATTTTCAATTGCATTATCTGTTAAAATTCTTTTTTTATTTATAAAACCACCTATACCCAGTAAAAGAAATATAGGTATTACTCTGCTTATTAAATTTAAAGTTTCATTCATATTTTATTTAAACTACTCCTTTTTTTAAAATTATATTGGCAAATAAAGACTTCTCGCTTGTTGCAATTATAGCGTAGCATTTTCTCGACCTTTTATAAAATGTGAATCTTTCTAAATAATCTATCTTATATCTTTCCATAGATAACGAAAGATTTTCTATATATTTTTTCCAAATTAAAGGTTTTTTTTCTCTGTTATTATCCATCAAGATTACATTGAATTCGGATTCGTTATCTAGTGGAAATATAGCTAAGATAGCTTCAAGTAATTCTGGAATATTCTGACCATCAAGCCTTATAACATTTTCATTCATCGAATTACTTGGATAATTACCATCTGCAATACATAATTCATCGCCATGTCCCATTTCTGCTAAACATTTCAGCAAATCTGGAGAAATCAAGGGTGAAATATTCTTTAACATATCAGTTCTCCTGTACTATTCCATAGGCTATTTTTAAAATCCTTTCCTCACTAAATTCTTCTCTTTTTAAAAAGGCTTTTATTTTTCCATATCTTAAAATGTAAATATAATCACAAAATTTAAATAATTCACTTATATCATCAGAAAAAACTATTATCGAAGCTCCTCTCTCCTTTGCATCAAAAATACATTTTTCTAACCTTTCTATTTGATCATCATAAAGATCTTTAATTGAATTATCAAGTATTAATAAACTGCTTCTTTTCTTCAACCAATCTCCAAGACTCTCATAATTGCCTTCGAAATTCAATAATTGTGATTCCATGTCAAATAGATTTTTAATTTCTGAGAGAAAGAATTTACCTTTCAATTTTTTTGCATCTTTTTTATCCAATTCCAATAAAGCTAACCTTGAAGGAGAGGGTTTTTTATAATCTTCCTCTGGATATTCTGATTTGCTTTTTTTGAAAGCAGTTCTCACCCAATTTTCAGGTAAAATTGTCTTTCTTTTTTTTGCATTTGATCTTTTGAGTTTTAAATCCTTGCTCAAGTAAGTGATTTTCTCATCTTTATTTCCACTTTGGTAAAGTAAATTTTTAAGCTCTTCTTCTCCCATCAACGAAAGAGAGTAAAATCCTGCTATTTCTTTATTAAAAAATTTAAGCGATATTCCCTTAAGCTGCCCGGAATCTATGTCTACAGAAAATATTTCCTGATTTTCTCTTGATTCCTTTCTATTTTCAAAATTTTCATTGTTTTCAATCATTTCTTCGACTATTGTTTTTGTTTCTTTGATTTTTATTTCTTGAAGCTTCTTGTTTTTAATTATTATTACTCGATCACATAAATTCAAAGTTTTTTCTATGTCATTCATAGAAATGATTATCGTACATCCTAGTTTATTCATTTTTCTTAAAACATCCAAATAAATTGAATCTTCTGGAATAAAATCGAAAATTTTTGGACAATCAACTATGAAAATTTCTGGTCTTTTTGAAAGTTCTCTTGCTAAAGCAACCACAAATCTATCTTCAGCATCTAAATCCTTAACAAATGCTTTGGGATCAATGTTTGAATTGAATTCCTTTAAAACTTCTACAGCATCTTTGATCATTGATTTTCTATTTATAAATCCTGCTTTTGTCTCTTCTCTTCCGAAGAAAATATTTTCAAATACAGTAAGAGAACCGATCAATCCTAGGTTGTCCTTTAAAATACTTATCCCCATTTTTTCAAGTTGTATGTTTTTTTTATGATGAAGGGGTTCTCCATTTAATTCTATAATTCCCTCATCATATCCATATAGTCCTCCAATAATACTGAGTATAGTGCTTTTTCCAGATTTTTTTCTTCCAGCAATTCCAAGTATTTCTCCCTTTTTTACTCGAAGATTTGCATTTTCAAAAATATATCTATTATCAAATCGTTTCGTTATTCCTTTAAGATATAGTATGTTTTCACTCATAATTTTCTCCTAATAAAGTTTTGTATTAAAAAAATTGACAGGGGCACTCGACCAAACGCTGTACAATCCATTTTTATACTCCCATTTTACTCCAGGTTTTTCATCCCATCCATATTCTCTTAATAGAAATAAACAATTTTCACTAACTCCATCGGATGTCTTAATATATGAAAATGGATATATAACCCTTTTAATAGTTACTTCTTCGTTCGAATCGAAAGTTATGCTTATTTCTACTGAAAAAGTGTACTCAGGTATCTTCAAAATTTCGATTTTAATTAAATAATCCTCAATTTCCCCATCGTACTCAATGCTCTTTGGAAGCGTGATTTTTGCATTCTTTATTTTCCTATTAGTAGAAATAAAAAAGTCTTGCTTCTTATTATAAATAAGATAATTTGCTGAGATATCTTTTATAAAATTATCATTTATGTTGAATATTATTGTTTCTTCTTCTAATCTTATTTTAAGTAACTGTGGTCCTAATGACCCTTCGTAGAAATTTGAATTCGGATAAGTCCAAGATGAAAATTCATCATTTTCTGTTGAGCCCGGAAAGGGATCCCCCTCTGATCCTCTATCTCCATCACTATAGTCGAGAGCATTATCGGCATCAGCTTCTTCTATATCAACTATTTTATGAAATTCATTTGTTTGATTACCATTGTTATCTATATGATAAACAATCATTCCCTTTCCAGGTAAAAAGGAATCGAAACCCTTAAGTTCTCTGTTTTCGAATAAAAAATATTCATTCAAATCTTCTTTGTTAACATATTTGAGAGTTCTGCCCGCTGACTCATATTCTAGTAATCTCAATTCTACCGATGAATCAAAATCATTTATGATTATGGGATTTATCCATTCTAAATACTCCTTTGACCACGAACAGAAATGTGAAGGAGAATCTCCTGGTATTTCATTCCCATTCCAACAACCAAAGGACATATTTCCCCACTTTCCGATTCCGTTAGAAGAATAATCTACATCGTAAAGATCAGGCAGTCCTAATACATGTCCCATTTCGTGAGTTAATACTCCTATCGATGCAATTTTCGGTAAATCATCAATAATCATTGCCTCAGGTTGCATTGTATATTTATCTAAAACAATTCCCTCGTCAGTTGTATATGATTGGAAATACGAACTGTGCGACCATATATCATCGGGACTCTTTGAATATTCCTGACCTTGACCCTGATGAATAACAACGATATTATCAACTTTAAAATCCCCGTCATTATCATATAAATCAAAGGATATTTCGTTATCTTTTTCAATTAAAATATTTCTGATAAAATCAGATATATTTTCCTTTGCATCTAACTTGTTCATATTAGATTTGTACCATCCAAATAGATGAAAAACAATTTCGAATTTTCCATAGGAATTTTCATAGAAATATTCTTGAGCATTTAGAAGATTTTCAATCATTTCTTCCACATTGAAAGTAAAGTCGGTATCTTTGAAATTAATCAAAATTACCGGATAATAATATTTTCCTTCATACCCTTTATCCAAAAGTTCATCATTTTCAACTATATAGTTATTTTTTAATATAAATTTATCTAAAGGGACAAACGATTCAATTCCTACTTTTTTTCCAGTTTCTATTAATTTATCTCCATCAATACTGTAAAATTCCCAATATCCATTATTACTATTAAAATAAATAGGTTTATTATCAAAAAAAACCATATGATTGAATTCATCTCCAACTTGCTTTAATGAAATAGCCGTTCCATTAGGCTGAATATAAACAGTTATTCCATCATAAGAAGGTGCTGAAAAAATAAGGTGCATAAAAAAAACTATAAAAAAGAATACAAAGATCATTTTTTTATTCATGATTATCACCTATGAAAAGTTCAACATTTTCTTTGAAACTATCATCATCGATTAAATTAAGATACTTTTTTATATCCTCTTCTTCTCCCTCTTTAATACTAAGAAATAACAATAATTTTATAAATTCTTCTTCGTACAAAGTGTCTGGTAAATATTCAACTGGAAAATAATCTGAAGTAACACCCTCCGCAAGATATAATGCTTCATTTATGCTTCCGGTTTTAGAAAATACTAGAATCTTACCAATTTTTGCGTGAGGATATTCAGAACATTCATTAAAATATAAAAGGGCATTAAAAAAATTATCCTCAAGAAAATATATCCATCCTAAAGAATTTTTTGAAATTGTTTTATCTTCTTCTACATTAGAATAATTTATTATAAAATTGAAAATTTCTTTAGCTCTTTCAAGATTTCCTTCTCTTAGATAATTTAAGCCCTTTTCAATATTTAATTCTTTTTGAAAACAACCAGTTAATATTAATACTATTAATAAAGCAAAGATAATTAAAAACGACACTTTTCCTTTTATTCTATTCATATATTTCACATTCCTCAAATTCACATATATACTTGATTTTATCACACTATGATGATATAATTTTCTAGCTTTTTTTGTCCCCATAGTTCAACGGATAGAACAGCGGATTCCTAATCCGCAGATGAAGGTTCGATTCCTTCTGGGGATACCAGAGGATGGGATTTCCCATCCTTTTTTTATTTTTTCAAAAAAGAGACTTTAATATACCTAATCAGCTTTAAATGTTTTATTCCGCATCTTACCAATGATAAATAGAAATAAACACACTTGTACTCTATTTCACTATGTTCTACAATCAATGTGTAGCTTAAGAAATATATCTAAGGAGGGTTCGTATTGGCTATTAATCTTTTTGAAAATGCACTAAAACAGTTTAATAAGGCTGCTAATGTCATGGATCTTGATCCAAGTTTGAGAAAAATTTTAACTCATCCTCAGAGAGAACTGACAGTAAATTTTCCAGTAAGAATGGATGATGGAACGGCTGAAGTGTTTACAGGATATAGAGTACAGCATAGTTTTGCTAGAGGTCCTGCTAAAGGCGGAATCAGATATCATCAAAATGTTACTCTTGATGAAGTTAAAGCTTTAGCATTCTGGATGACATGGAAATGTGCTGTAGTTGGAATCCCATATGGTGGTGGAAAGGGTGGGGTTACTGTAGACCCTTCAAAATTATCAATGGGTGAAATTGAAAGATTATCCAGAAGATACTTCTCTGAAATTCAAGTCATTATCGGAGAAGACGTGGATATACCTGCTCCAGATGTAAATACCAATGCTCAAATAATGGCCTGGTATATGGATACATACTCAATGAACAAGGGACATTCGGTTTTAGGAATCGTTACAGGTAAACCTCTTGATGTTGGTGGTTCATTAGGTAGACCTGAAGCAACGGGAAGAGGAGTAAGAGTTGTTGCTGAAGAAGCAGCAAATTATATTGGAATGGATCCCGCAAAGGCTACTTATGCCGTACAGGGATTTGGAAATGTTGGTTCCTTTGCAGCCAAATTGATAAACGACGAAGTGGGCGGAAAAATTATAGCTGTTAGTGATGTTTCAGGAGCAATTTATAATCCAGAGGGTCTTTGTATTGATAAGGTAATTAAATATAGAGACGAAAACAAAGGATTAATTGACGGTTATCCTGAAGCTGAAAAAATATCCAATGAAGATCTTCTTTCTTTGGATGTGGATATTCTAATTCCAGCAGCTTTGGAAAATGCTGTTACACTTGAGAATGTTAATAACGTAAGAGCAAAAATTATTGTTGAAGGTGCTAACGGTCCTGTAACACCTGAAGCAGAGGAAATTTTACTTAGCAAATCATGTTTCTTAGTTCCAGATTTTCTTGCAAATGCAGGCGGAGTAACTGTTTCATACTTTGAATGGGTTCAAGGATTACAACATTATTTCTGGAGACTTGAAGATGTTAGAAATGCTCTTCATAGAATCATGAAAGATGCTTTCTCTTCAGTTGTGAAAACAAAAAATAAATACGAAACTGATATGAGATCAGCAGCTTATGTTGATGCTATTGAGAAAGTAGCAACTGCGACAAGATTAAGAGGAATTTATCCATAAAAAGAGAAAAAAATAAAAGGGGCTTTAAAAGCCCCTTTTTTATGTTTGAAATACTTCGTAATCATCAATTCTAAAAGCAGTTAATTTTCCTTTAAACACGCAACCAGTGTCAATTCCGATTTTATACTCTTTTATCATGGGATTAAGAAAAGGTGTGTGCCCAAATACTATTCTTTTTTCAAAAAGAGGATTATCCACATTTAAAAAATCTGATCTTAT
>CAZGZM010000077.1:0-9713 GCA_964529955.1 uncultured Thermotogaceae bacterium | reverse complement strand
CCTGAATAACAATTAATGGCCATAAAAAATTATCCCAAATACCAATAAATGTAAAGAGACCTACAATACTTGCTGTTGATCTCACAAGAGGAAGCATTATTTTTATAATAATTTTCCATTCACTTGCTCCTTCTATTCTTGCTGATTCGATATAAGCATCAGGTAGAGCTCTTAAACTTTGAGAGAACATAAACGCTCCCCAGGCTCCAAAAAGGCTTGGGACAATAAGTCCTGCAAGACTATTATACATTCCCAGGTTTTTTACAACTATATATAAAGGTAAAATAAACATAAACCCAGGAAAAAGCATTTGAAATATTGTGAAACTGTTAAGGAATTTCCCTGCTCTAAATTTTATTTTTGATATTGCATAACCAACAAAAGAAGAAGTTACTATTACACTGAAGGTAACAATAACAGAAATAAAAAGACTATTTCCCAATGCTCTTATAAAAGGCCTTTCCATTTTTTCTGCTGAACTGAAAATAAATTCGTAATGTTCAAATGTCAATGAAGAGGGTATAAAAGTTGTATAAATCTCATTTTGCGGTTTAAAGCTCGAGAAAAACAGCCAAAAATATGGATAGAGCCAGAATAAAGCAATTCCAAGCATAAATATTTCAAAAATCCAAAGACCTATTCTTCCCTTCTTCACGATAATTCCACCTTTCTCTCAATTATTCTTCTAACAAGGAAAATACAGGTGAAACTTATTGCAGCAGTAATTACGCTAATAGTAGCAGCATAGCCTGGTCCTGTTCTGGTGAATTTTCTGAATGCATTATCATAAATGAACATCATAAATGTGTACGTTCTCTTCATTGGTCCGCCACCAGTAATCATATATGGTTCAGTAAAAATTCCAAAGGTAAGTGTAATTTGCATAACGAGAACCATTACAAGAGCTGGATTTATCAATGGCAAGGTGATCTTAAAAAATTGAGTGCCCTTTTTAGCTCCATCGAGTCTAGCCGCTTCATATAGATTTTTGGGTACTGCATTTATTCCAGCAAGAAGTATCAATCCATAATATCCAATAAATTTCCAGGAAACCATAAGAGCAATGCTTAGAATTGCAAGTTGAGGTTCTTTAAACCAGGGAATCGTAAATCCAAATAAATTGAATAATGTTTTATTAATGGGACCATTTTCAGCAAGTATTTTTTGAAATACAATTGAATAGCCTACTCCAGATGAAACATTTGCAACAAGAAAAGAGAGAGCGACAATGGTTCTAAAATGTTTCATCTTATTCAAGGCAAGAGCAAAAAGAATAGCTCCTATCATTGAAATTGGGATATAATAGGCCATAATATTAAATGTATTACCCAAAACCAACCAGAATGTATTATCAGTAAAAAGGTTTGTAAAATTCCTAACTCCATAAAATTTTGCAGGAGATAAATAATTCCATTTCACAAACATAAGATAGATCAACCATCCAAGTGGTATTCCAAAAAATATTCCCTGATGAATCAAATAAGGCGATATCAACAACCAACCCTTTCCAGCTTGTTTTCTTTGAAGTTTTCCAAGAGAGTAATCTAAACTATTAATTTTATTTTTTTTAAAATTGAAAAATCTCATAATTACTCCTTAATAAATGAGGAAAGAATCATAAAGATTCTTTCCTCTCAAAACTATTAGAATAATTCTCTATTTATTTCACTTACGGTTTTATCAACTGCTTCCTCGGGAGTACCCTTTTGAAGTGAAAGAGGTTCCACCAGATATTGAGTCATTAAATCCTGTATTTCTATTGTATAAGTTGTTAAAGCAGGAGGAACAGCGTATGGTACGTATTCAGCAAAAGCTTTTAAGCCCTCATTTCCTTCAAAAATTGGAGAAAATAGGTCATTCGTTATAAGGTCATCTCTAACAGGTGGTAAATTTGTTAATTCAAGCCATTTTTTATCGTGTTCGGGATCAGAATACACCCATTTTACAAATTCCCATATTTTATCTTTATCCTTTGCATAATTGAAAAGGACCATTCCCTTTGTGTCCGCAAAGGTTTTCACAGGCATATCTTCTGGATAATTATCTGGAACTGGAGGAGCACTGAAAACGATATGTTCGGGATAAACATCTGGGAAAGTATTTTCAGCCCAGGGCATTGTCCATGGTCCGTTTATTTGACCAACTACTGCTCCCATGAATAAAGCATTATCAATCATTGTCAGTGCATCGTAACCTTTGTCAAATAATTCAGCTACGAAATCAGCTACTTCATAACCAATTGCTCTGTCTCCAAAACCTGGAACTTTATTCAAAAGACATTTATTTTTGTTTACATCAAGGTATGCTGCTCCGTTTCCTGCTGCATAATAGTGAGTTATATAGTCAAACCATCTATCCCACCAGTTCTTTCCTTTCAAGAAACTGTAAGCATATCTTTCCTTTGGAATAGCTATCTTATCACCAAGTTCGATGACTTCGCTGTATGTTCTTGGGGGTGTATCAAATCCAGCTTCCTTCAAAAGATCATTTCTCCACCAGACAAGCATTGGATTTGAATAGATGGGAATAACATATGAATTCCCACCGAACTCCCATCCTTTAATGGCTTCAGCCATTCCTCTTTTTTCCAATAATTCTTCGTACCCATCGAATTCGTTCCATGGAACCAGCACATCAGCTTCAATTAGCTGTGCGGCAAATCCGCTAAAGATATTTGTACAGAGTTCTGGACCCTCGCCTGAGGCAATTGCAGTTAGTATTGATTCTTCAGAACTCCCAGTAGCAGGAATTACCTTCCATTTTATCTGAGCATCCGGATTATTTTGATTCCATATTTCCACCATTTCTTTCCAGAATGCTTCTTGTTGAGGATTTGGTGCTGTCCAAAACTTAATTGTACCGAAAATAAGACTTACAGATAATAAAATTATTAAAATAACCAACATTTTTTTCATAAATATCCCTCCCTTTGATTTTTTAGATACTGCTTCCCCTTTTTGTAAATTCTGTAAAAATATATGTTTTAACAGGGTGCGTATCCTCCTTAATCAACAAATTGAATAATCTTTTAGCAGCTATATCGCCCATTTCGTATTTAAATATTTTGAATGTTGTCAATTCTGGTTCAACAGTAGAAGCACTAATAATATCATCAAAACCGATAATTGAAATTTCCTCAGGTACACTTATTTTCATTTTTTTTAAGCATTTTATTACGTTTCTTGCAGCTGTATCATTGCAGCAAAAAAAGGCTTGAGGTTTTCTCTTTTCTGAAAATGCTTTATCTAATATCTCTTCAGTATTATCCTTATATTCATTATAATCAAAGTATTTTGGGAAATATCCTAGTTCTTTCATAGCTGAAGCATAACCCTCATATCTATCTTTAAATCCGGTATGACTTTGAGGGCCTCTTATATGATAGATTCTTTTAATCCCCTTTTCATAAAGATATCTTACAGCATAAACACCTGCATCAAATCCATCGGTGAGAATAAAATCAATTTTTAAAGATGGTAGGTATTGATCTACAACTACTATTGGTTTATTAAAAAATCGGATGTTCTGAACGTCCTTTTCAGTTATTTCTCCGCCTAAAAGAATTAATCCATCATAATTTTTTAAATTATCTCCTATTTTATTAAGCTCAAGTGTCATATGATTATTATCACAAAAATCCTGAATACCCTTAAGGATAATCGTATAGAACTCATCAGGTGTTTTAGTTATGGAATTGTAAGTAATCTCTCCTGCAACAAGAGCGATATTGAAGGCGTTTCTTTTGCTTGCAAGATAAGAAGCTACTTGACTGGGCTTGTATCCAATCTCTTCAATGGCTTTTAAAACTTTTTTTCTGGTTTTTAAAGATACATAACCAGAATTATTTATTATTCTTGAAACAGTAGAAATTGATACACCAGCTAATCTAGCAACATCTGCAATTTTTTTACTCATATTTTTTCTCCTAAATATGGAAACGCTTTCACATTTATATTAATTAATACCTTCTTTTATGTCACATCCAATTTTTGTCAGTTATATAAGATTAAAAGCGTTTAAATCTAAATATCTATGTATATCAAGTGTTTTTATACTCTTCTATTTTTTTTAAAAAATCAAATATCTTTAAAATTTAGAGAAATCGTGAGAATATTCAATATATTTAACTATAAACACTATTAACCTTCACTAGATGGAATTGTAGAAGATGCAAAGATATAAATATAATTTCTTTGTATATGAAAGCGTTTCCATAATTAAATAGGAGGTATTTGTTATGAAAAGACTGTTAATTCTTTTTATTTTACTAATTGGTATTATGCTTACAGCACAAGTTGTAGAGATTCCATTAAACATAACGAAGGTTACAGATGATCCTGTACCTGTTACGATTAATCTTGGAGATCTCTTGGAAATTGTGGGTTTTGATGTTGATGTAAATTGGGATTCTTTGAAAATAATCGACAACGAAGGAAAGGATGTGCTTTTTCAAATTGATGATCTGGATAAAAATGAAAAGCTTTCCTCAGAAGATATTCTGAGCGTTTTTTTAGAAGGGCCATCGAAAATTGTACTTTCTGAAGAAGACTATATTCAGGAAGTTGAACCATGTGCAACGATTGAAGAAACTGAAGATGGAATATTGATAACATTTGACGATTTTAAAGCGTTAGTAAACGGGTCGGGATTGGTCAGAATAGTAGAATTTATGGGACAGGAAGGCACAATAGTTGATGAAATGGGCACCGCAAGAATTGCAGGATGGGTAGGCTCAACATTTTATTTTGATGGAAGCTTCGGGAACAGCCATCAGGAAAAAACATCAGGTGATTTTAAAGTTGAGGTTATGGATGTTCATGCTGCAGGAAATATCGGAGTAACTGTTCATGCAGAATTAAGGTCGCCTCAATTTGCTGGTTTAAATCAGATAATTAAAACTACAATATTTAAAAATGGTTATATATTTGTGGATACAACCTTCGAATTTGAAAACTATCAGGATTTAATGAAATTACAGCCTATGGTAACCAGGCCTATAACGGATATTGCAGAGGATACTGTTCACATGCTTCCAACATTCAGAAGACTTATTTGGGCTGATCAACTCGATTCTACACCTTGGCAATACTGGTTGGAAAGAGGTGCTTCATTAGCACTTAACGATAATCTTTATACAGTTTTCTCAGCAACAGATGCAATGAGCCCATTATGGTGGGGAGCAACTTATATCTTTGCTTCAGAGGAAAGCTGGAGATCAAACTTCTCTCCCTCAATGATGATTGGGGTTGCCGAAATTCTTCCTGAAAAACCAGTTGTTTATGCAGATTATGAAAAATGGCTTCATGGTCCACAATGGGTATACGAAAGTAGAGAATTCAGAGATGGATATTTCATGTGGATTCCAGGAGAATTCCAGGCATATCCTTCAACTGAAGGAATTGCAGCTGGCGGATGGGAAGATTTTGTAATGCACTTTAAAGCTGGAGATGAAGTTGAATTTTGTAGATACTTCAAGCTCTTCCATTCAGAAAGTATTCCTCAAGCAATTAGCTCTATTGAAGAGTTAACATACGAAATCCAATCTTATTCTATAGGAGAATAATGAAAAAACTTTTCGTATTAACAATCATCTTAACTGGAGTTGCTGTTTTTGCAGCAATTCCAGCTTCATTTTTTGAGCATCTAGAATTTCTAAGAGATGATTTCAAAATTAATAATGAAAATCATATTGGATATTGGATTTATGCAGATTTAAATCCTGATGGAACTTACAGTCATGTAAAAGCCACTGGAGAAGGAGTAACTTGTGTTGATGATGTTGCCAGAGCAGCGATTCTTTACTTGAGAGAAATTCAAAGGGGAAATGATAATGAATTTTTCATAAAAAGAGCTAGAGAGGCTCTTGAATTTGTAATTGCAATGAGCTTAACTACAGGAGAATACTATAATTTTGTCTATGAAAATGGAAGCATTAACAAAAATGGTATAACCTCAAGACCAGGATCTAACTGGTGGGCAGTTAGAGCAATGTGGGCGACTTCTTTTGGTGCTGATGTTTTTAAGGATATTGATAAAGAATATTCTAATTTACTTCTTGAAAAATCTAAAAAAACCTATAAGTTATTGAAGAAATCTCTTCAAAATAACCTTCTTGACGGATATAGCGATATAAGCTCTGTTTTTTTAATTGCATGCTGTGAATTATATAAAAATGAAAAAGGTGAAGATATTTTAAATACAATATCCATTTTGTCAGACGCATTAATTAAAAAGGGTGAAAATACATATTCGAATTTTGGACTAATTGATGAAGGTAGAGAATACTTCAACTGGCATAGTTGGGGATCAAGACAAATAGAAGCTCTCTCTATGGCTTCAGTTACTCTGAAAGATGAAAATCTATTTAATCAGACATTTGATATTTTCAAAAAATTGAGCAGTTCTATAATTTCCTCTGGACCTATTTATAGATTCTGGAACAGAATTGATTCATACCCTCAGTTAGCTTATGGGATGGAAGCATTTGTTAATTCCGCTTTTTCTTTAAACCAAGCTTCGATCTTCTTCGAAGATTCAAAGAAGGAAGAAGCCGCAGCCATAATAACCAAAATACTAATGAGTTGGTTTGAAGGTATGAATATTCTTAATGTAAAAATGGCTGGAGAAAGAGGACAAGGATATGATGGCCTTGAAATTACCCACATAAATAGAAATGCAGGAGCAGAATCAACCATAAGTTATTTGCTTGCACTTTCTGCATCAGAAGCTTTATCTCAAAAATATAAAGATTACTTTTCAGGAGAAAACCTGATACTTAATCCTTCGTTGGTAATAGAATCAGAAAAATTTGAATTGGGATTATCCCCAATTGAAATTTTACAAAATTCTTCTTATTCTGGAAATGCAGCTCTTTCCCTTGAAGGTAGTTCAGGAATAAAAACGAATTTGAGTTTAGCGCCCTTTTCTTATAATATATATGGCGCATTTGGAAAAGGAGATTACACTGGAGAGGTTGATATTTCAATAAAAAGTGGAGCTAATAAATCCAAGAATTCTGTAATCATAAGCAGCGAAAAAATTATTTATCTTGGAAGCATAATCGGAACAGGTAAAAACGAAAAATTTTCAGTAGGTTTTTCCTATGATTCAGATAATTCAGTTATTTTAGATCAAATTATTATTATTCCTGAAATACCTGCTGTATATCTGGATAAAATGGATAAAACTATTTTGATTTCTCCTGAAGGAGAATTTCTCAAAGAAGAAAATGGAATGGTTTATGAAGCTGAAAAAGACAAAATAGAAATTAAAAATGAAATAGAAGTGTCTTATAAAGAATACGGGGAATATAAACTACTTCAACTGAATGAAATTTATAACAATGATGGATTTGCTTCAATTTATGACAGAAAAAAGGGGAACTTTGATAATATACAGGGAGTTCTTGGAGCTGGTTATCCCTTAGAAGAACTTGAAAAGGATCTATCTAAAAATGAATTAATGAAGAGTGGTGATGAAATTCATTACTCTCCTGTTTCACTTCTGTTTAATAATGATGTTTCCTTCATAATTGACACCGAAGATCTGAATAACTTCAGACTTCAAAACCAAATAATTTCCTTTGAGCCTTTTATGGCAAGCGAAGTATATATTTTAGGTTCCTCAAATCACGGGAATTACTCCTCTGAAATTAAAATAATTTATGAAGACGATACTTACCAAGAGAAAGTATTAGCATTCTCAGACTGGTGTTCTGGTCCATCATTTGGAGAAATGATTGCAAAGGAATTTCCCTTCAGATACGAATCTAACGGAAACAAACAAAATATTAGTTGTTATTTGTACATCCAGAAAATAAAAATTCCTGAAGGAATAATCAAGGGACTGATATTTTCGGATAGTATAAACACTCATGTATTCGCCATTACTCTAAATTAAATTTAAACCTAAAAATTATTTATTCTATACAGATAACAAGCAGATGATTATTCATCTGCTTTTTAAAGAGATGTCAAAATTATTTTTTATTTTAAACTATTAAATTTGATTTCAATCTAGATATTTTTATAGCTTTTTTATGGTATTTTTATTTTAAAAAACTATTGTGAATAATAATTTTTATGAAGGATGGAATTATATGTAAATTACTTTTGTGAAGAAAACGACAATTATAGAAACTTTTTTCAAATTTGTCTTCAAGTACTATCAATATCTTTTACTATATTTGCAAGTGCTTTATAGATATGCCCTTTGAACTTAAAGGATATATCATTTTTTTCAGGTGTTAAAGAAAATTTAGCATGAGTAATTTTAATCTTTAAAGGATTTCCTAACCAGATTATTCTATATGATAGAGATTTCCATTTTTCAGGTAACCACGGATCAAAATTTAGTAGTTTATCCTTGTCAATATAGAATCTTCCAAATCCCATAACTGCAGCTAACCATGCTCCTCCAGCGGATGCGGCATGAATTCCTAAAACAGTGTTTCCCTGGCTGTCAGATAAGTCAGTAAAAAGAGTTTTTCTAAAGTAATCATATGCGTGATCGTACTCATGAACTGATATTCCAAGCAAAGAGTGAATACTTGAGCTCAATGAAGATCTGTGCATCGTTCTTTTTTCATAGAAATCATAATTTTCCTTTATTTCTTCGAATGTGAATTCTTCTGGGATTAAATACATTAACATGAGCAGATCCGGTTGTTTTAATAAAGTAGACTTATTAAGATTGGTAGTATCTACTCTATCAGGCCATTCAGGCATTCCATTTTGATCATATTTTGTTATTTCGTATTCATCAAGATTGAAGTAACCTTCAAACTGTTCAATAACTTTACTCTGAGGATCTCTGGGGATATAAATCTTATCTGCTTTCTTTTCCCAAGAAGCAATTTCTGAAGGATTTAATTTAATCCTATTATTCAGTTCAGTGAATTTGTTTTCATTTTTCTCCTTTAGCCAGTAATATATAAAAGAAGAATAATTCATATTCCATTTTGCCAAATAATTAGTATAAAAGTTGTTATTAACTCCTTCGTGAAATTCATCAGGTCCTATAACATTTCTAATTTCATATCTGTCTTCTAATTTGTTATATTCAAGTCTACTGTCCCAGAATAAGCCTGTCTGTAAAATAATTTCTACACCATGATTAATCATAAATTCATCGTCTTGTGTGGCTCTATAATAATGATAAATAGATAGAGCAATATCAGAGACGACATGATATTCTAAATCTCCTGTTAAAATTCTTACTCTTTCCCCTTTATAATTTATTCCCCATTTTGGTGTAACTTCTATTCCCTCTCTCTCCGATTCCCATGGAAATCTAGCTCCTGTATATCCTGTTTCTAGAGCATTTCTTATGGCGCCTTGTAAAGTGTTATATCTATACATTAGAAGAGTTTTAGCAGTTTTTGGATTTGTATACAGGAAAAATGGAAACATGAATATTTCGGTATCCCAAAACACATGGCCTTTATAACCCTCTCCATGCAATCCCTTTGCACCAATAGAGGAATTTTCATCAATTTTATAAGCACTTGAATTAAGCTGGAATAAACACCACCTCAATCCTCTTTGAACTTCATCATCACCGTCTATTTGAATATCTATTTTTTCCCAGTTGGTTTTAACTTCCTTTTCGTGTTGAGCTAATTCTTTTTCGTATCCATCATTAATAAAATCGTTAAGATCATTATAGGAGGTTTCTAAGGGATTTTTCTCCGAATCAAAATCTGAATACATAAC
>CAZGZM010000076.1:4048-9729 GCA_964529955.1 uncultured Thermotogaceae bacterium | reverse complement strand
GAATTTTCTGCAATTTCTTCTTTTCCATCTGCTACAATGGTTTTCAGTAATCTTTGTCACGGATGTGGAGCTTGCACCATGGTTTGTCCAACAAAGGCAATTTCAGAAATCCCGAAGGAACTCGGAAAATTGAGATTTGGAAAAATAAACAATAATTTAGATTTCGCAGAGGGAGAATTAAAAATTGGAGTACCTTCAGGAGTAAAAATAATAAGAGAATTAAAGAGAATGATTAATGATAGAAATTCAATAGTTATATTAGATTCTCCTCCTGGAGCAACATGTCCAGTTGTAGAAACATTGAGAAATGTTGATTTTGCATTACTTGTAACCGAAGGAACTCCATTTGGATTACACGATTTAAAAATCGCTTATGAGGTAGTAAAAGATATGGATATTCCTACAGGTATAATAATAAACAGATACTCAGACGAATATAAAGCAATAGACGAATTTGCTGAAAATAATGATATAAAAATATTTGACAGAATTCCTTTTATGAGAGAAATAGCATCAGAATATTCAAAGGGAAACATTTTTGTAGATCAAAAAGAAGAATGGAAAAAAAGATTTTCTAATATTTTTGATTCAATAAAAGAAGTGATGAAATCATGAAACAAATAGCTATAGTTAGTGGTAAAGGCGGAACAGGAAAAACTACATTAAGTGGATCACTTGCATATCTTTTCAGCAACCATATAATGGCAGACTGCGATGTAGATGCTCCTAATTTACATTTATTACTAAATACTGAAAAAAAAGAAAGTTATGAATTTTATGGAAATAAAAAAGCAGAAATAACAGACAAATGTGTTGGATGTGGAAGATGCTTAATAAATTGTAGATTTGATGCAATAATTCCTGGAGATGTTTACGAGGTTGATGAATATGCCTGTGAGGGTTGTGGTGTATGTAAATTAGTGTGTCCAGCGGATGCAGTTAATTTAAATGATTGTAAATCTGGAGATTATTTTTACTCATCCGGAGAGAATATTTCATTTTGTCATGCACAGCTACTACCTGGAGAAGAAACCTCTGGAGGACTTGTCGCTGAAGTCAGAAAACGTGCTCAAAAAAAATCAGAAGAAGAGAAAAGAGATCAGACGCACAGCACGTGGCTGTATTTTTAATTGCTGGAGCTACCGGAATTGGCTGTGCAGCTACCAGTTCAATAGTTGGAGTTGATTTTGCAATTGTTGTCACCGAGCCAACTGTTTCAGGAATACATGATCTTCAAAGAATTGTTGATACTATAAGAAATTTAAGAACTGAACCGTATGTAGTCATAAATAAATCAGACATTAATGAAGAAAAGAAAAAAGAAATTGAGAAATGGTGCGAGGAGAAAAAAATAGAAATCCTTGGTAGTATACCATTCGATGAATCAGTAGTTAGAGCTTCAAGAAGTTCTAAACCTGTAATCTATATGAAAGATTCTATTTCAGCTAAGAAAATAGAGAAAATATATAATAAAATATTGAATAAAATTATAGGAGGAATAAAATGAAAATTGCAATACCAGTAAATGAAGATAACGGATTACAATCTACTATTTGTGAACACTTTGGTCACACTCCATACTTCGCTTTTGTTGATCTTGAGAAAGATGAAATCAAAGGTATTAAAATAATCGTAAATCCATTTGAAAATCATGCTCCAGGAGAAGTGCCGGGCTTTGTAAATGAAAATGGAGCTCAGGTTATGGTAACAAGAGGAATGGGAGGAAGAGCTGTAAGTTTTTTTGAGCAGTTTGGAATTCAAGTAATCAAAGGTGTTGATGGAAACGTTGAAAATATTATTAAGCGTTTAATCGAAGGAAATTTAATTAGTGAAGATTCATATGAACCTTCAGACAAAAGTCATAATCATAACTGCTAAAGGGGAGGTATAAATGAAAATAGCTTTAACAACACGTGAAAAAAATTTAGAAAGTGAACTTGATTTAAGATTTGCAAGAGGAAATTACATTCTTTTTTATAATACAGAAGATGACACATATAAATTTATTGATAATCAAGCTGATGATGCACATGGAGCTGGTCCAAAGATGATTGAATTTTTAGTCAGAAATGAAGCAAATGCAATAATTGCTAGAAGTCTTGGAAAAAATGCATACGATGCCGCTAATTCAGCTGGTATAAAAATTTACGAAAATTTAGATGAAATAGCAATAAAAAACATTGATTTGTTTAAAAACAATAAATTAAAAGAAATGAATTCTTTTTCTAATGGTCATAAATGATTTTAATATAAAGGGATTTTAAGGAAATGATTATATTTATTGCTTGGAAATTCAAGTGATATATATTAGAATAGGATATATTTTTTTTAATGGAAGCGCTTTTTAGTTTTCAGAAGGAGGTCAAATTATGGAAGGAAGAGGTCGCAGACGTCGCGGAGGAGGTTTTTGGAGACAATGGAATATTTCAGTTATTCTACTTCTTTTGAACGAAAAACCTTCTCATGGATATGAATTAGCAGATAGATTAGCTGAATTTAATCTGGGAAGAAAAGGAATTGGTCAAATGGGAGGGCTTTACAGGTTGCTTTCATTCTTAGAGGAAGAGGGATACATAACTTCTTCATGGGAAACAAATGATTCTGGTCCTGCAAAGAAAATTTACAAGACAAATCAAGCTGGATTAGATTACTTAAAAGAAGCTGCAACTGAAATGGATGTAATAAAAAGTAAAATTTCAATGTTTCAAAAGAGATCCAAGCAAATAGAAGATAAATAATTTGCAACATTATACTACTTAATTTTAGATAATGTGTTAAAAGAAGCTTTTTCGAAAGAATTAGCTTCTTTTTTTATATTCTCTATATTATTATATCCATGTATATAATAATAGAGGAGATGACTTATGTGAAAAAAGGTTTTAGTTTGGTAGAATTATTAATTGTCCTAGTAATTTTTGCAGCGTTGATAGCAATTGTAACCCCAATAGCTTTGAATGCACTTTCAAAGGCAAAGGCAACACAGATTGCTGAAAATATTATTCAAATTAGAAATTCTTCTTTGGAGTATATTTTATTGAATGACGAAATTAGTGAAGATACTTATTTAAAGGATCTTGTTCGAGGAAGTATTGATGATTATATTCTTTACTACTATATTGAAAATGGAGTACTACAAGAATATATTCAATATGACAAAAATGATTTTAATATAGATCAAATCCATAATCTTTTGTTGGATGCAAATTATTTAGAGGAAACTATTAATTTTTATCCTCTTTATCAAAATGGAATTAATGTTCACAAAATGACATATAAAGAAAATACCGGTAATATAATTGGAAGCGTTCCTGGTTTGGATAAACCTAGTAAAAAAGAATTTGTATTTTTAACTTATCCCTTCACATATAGATTATATTAAAAACTTCCCATAAAGAGAGGTTTTTTTAAAAAATTTTTTTAAACCATCTATTAATTATTTCTTGTTCATCTGGTTCGCAGATATCTGATTGAAGAAGATTGGTATATTTGCTTGCTTCATAAAGTATTTCGGAATACTTTCTAGCAACGAATATTCATTCTGATTATTTCTTATTCTTAAATCAAATCCCAGAGGAGAATCAGCTCATTTCTCATATAAGAACTGTAACTTTTAATTCTCTCGCCACTACTTCAGCAAGATATTCAGTTCTAAAATTGACATGAGAAAAAAATAGTCTACCTTTGTCTTTTCCACTTTATCTATATCTTTAAACAAGTCTGAATAATCAAATAATCCTCCTCCTCTATTAACTTCTTCTATATCAACAACTTCAAGATTTTTAATTCCTTTATATATTCGAGAATCATTTTTTATGATTTAAAGTATCTTATTTACTGAAAGCATCTCTTCTTATCGGGCAAAAAACTAATTTAATATTTGCATCTTTCCTTTGAAAATCTCCTTTATACATACAGATTCTAATTATTTGTGCCCTTTATTTAAAAACATCATTAATAAATTTATAAAAATAAATATTATATGTAATTATAAATGCATTAAATAAATGAAACAAAAATAATCAGGTTTATTTATTCGAGAATTCAATTCAAATAATAATCAAATTTATATGTACGACAGAAAATTATAAAATATCTTACTGTACATACAAATAATTTTTCTAAAATTCATTATTATCTGTTATTATTTTATATAACCATAGAATTTAGCTTTATTATCTGGCAATGTTATGGAAGCCGGGTTAGATTAAGCAATACTAGATACAGCAAATGGTCATGAATTAAATGTTATATTTGCTGTTTTTGATGGAAACAACAAGGCTTTCTTGAGTTTAGGATAGTTTAATAGGAACCATAATTGGTGTATAAATTATTGTTGTTGTCAGAAATGTTTTGATTTTTTACTGGATTCAAATTCTAGCAAAAGATAATGATTACATTTATAATTACAGGCACTATCTCATTTGACGGAATAAATAAAAAGATACATCTGGTAAAAAAGCGGTAAAAAATGTTAATAAATCAAATTAATGGTGAAGAACCTCAAAAAATAATAAAAGAAACTGAGCTTGTTTTTCGAAAAAGTTTAGTAAAAAGAAAATAAATTAGCAGTCAGGGGTGAATTTATGTATTTAATGGGTACTGATATTGGGACACAGGGAACGAAAACAATTATAGTTAATGAAAGGGGACAATTAATTTCAGAAGCTTTCGAAGAATATTCTGTAATTACTCCAAAACATTCATGGGCTGAACAATGGCCTAATGTATGGGTAAAAGCAGTTATTAATACGATTAAAGAAAGTTTTGAAAGGGCAAATATTAATAACGATGAAATTGCTGGCCTAGCTATAAGTGGATTATATGGAGGTTCTGGAATACCAGTAAACAAAAATATTGATCCAATTTATCCATGTTTAATTTGGATGGATAGAAGAGCCAAAGCAGAAACTCAATGGGTTAAAGATAATATTCCCTTAAAAAAAATATTTGGAATTACTGGTAACTATGTTGATTCGTATTATGGATTTACAAAAATGATGTGGATAAAAAATAATTATCCAGAAATCTGGAAAGATACTTATCAGTTTGTAACTCCAAAGGATTATGTTATTTATAAACTTACAGATGATCTTTCCACCGATTATTCTTCTGCTGGAAACATTGGTGGAGTTTTTGATATAACTAGAAGAGAATGGTCAAAGGAAATGTGTGATCTTCTGGAAATTGAAATTGAAAAATTACCGGAAAAGATAATAAAATCATCAGATATAGCTGGAAAATTAAAAAAAGAAATCGCAGAACTGACAGGTTTAAAGACGGGCATGCCTGTTATTTCAGGGGGTATTGACGCACCCGTTGCTCAGTTTAGTGCAGGTGTTCTGCAAGAAGGTGAACATGTCGCTATGGCTGGAACTTCAATGTGTTGGGGAACAGTTCATTCTGGAAAATATCTTACTCCTGGTCTTATAAGTTTTCCATATGTAGTTGAAGAAGATTCTAAAATATATACCTTTGGAGGAAGTGCAACATCCGGAGCATTAGCAAGATGGTTCAGAGATCAATTTGGAATTTATGAAAAGGAAGTAGAATCTAAAACTGGAATCAGTGCTTACACTTTGTTGGAAATGGAGGGTAAAAATATTCCTGCCGCCGTCCTTGCCCGGCATCAGCCATTTCGCCAGCGCACCCGCGATAAGACCCAGTACTATCCATGAAATCAT
>CAZGZM010000076.1:0-4038 GCA_964529955.1 uncultured Thermotogaceae bacterium | reverse complement strand
CAGTGCTTATACTATGTTGGAAATGGAGGCCGAAAATATTCCCGCAGGAAGTGACGGGATAGTTGTTTTACCTTATTTTATGGGGGAGAGATCACCAATTTGGGATCCTGATGCAAGAGGTACGATATTTGGATTATCTTTATCTCATACAAAAAGCCATGTTTATCACGCTTTACTGGAATCTGCAGCTTATTCTCTAAAACATAATATTGAAACAGGTATAGATGCTGGCATGAAACTTGATCCCGATTGTTGGATAGTTGGTGGAGTAGCGAAATCTTCCTTCTGGGTACAGATATTTGCTGATATTACAGGTTACAATATGAAACGATTAGCCAAAGATGTCGAAGCACCATTTGGTGATGCGTTCCTTGCTGGACTGGGAACAGGAGTTTTCAGTAAACCAGATGAAATTAAAAAATGGATTGATTTCAGACCTTTAATCCAAGTAAACGAAACTAAAAATAAAGAATATAAAAAGTATTATGAAATTTTCTTAGAACTATATAAAAACACGAAAGATTTAATGAAAAAAATATAGAACCTTTAGGGGTTCTATATTTTAAATTTTTGAGAAAATGATCCTTAAATATTAAGAGGCATCTTTTAAATATTTAATTTTATTTGAATTTTCACTTATTCAAATAAAAATGAAATGATTTCAAAGGGAGTATAACTGTAATTTATGTTTCCTTCTTTTAGGCTTATTTCCCTTATTCTTTCTTCTAAATTATTAACTAAAAAACACCTTGAAAATTTTGTATTAATTTTTAATTTTCCTCTTAATCCAGATATTTCAGCTAATCTTAGAATAGTTCCCTTTTTCTCACCTCTTTTGTATGCTAAAACTTTAAAGTTGTTATTTTTTATTTCAAAAGGTTTATCATATTCTATATTTCCTTCAAAGAAACCCAATTTATTCTCAATTTCTTCTACTTCTCTATAATTAGACGAAATATCATCCTGCCCTCTTAAAAATATTGAATAAGTAAATTTATGACTTCCCTCATCAGCAAAGAAATCTGGAAAAATAGGAGAACGAAGCAGAGTTAACGCATATGTACTTCCTATACAACTGTGCCCATATTTTCCATTATTTAATATTGATACTCCATAATCCGGTTCAGAAAGATCTACCCATCTATGACCCGGAACTTCAAATCTTGCCCTTTCATAATCATCATTTCTTGTAGTTCTTCTTTCTATATATCCAGCTCCCAAATCGTATTTTGCTCTTCTTGTTAGGAGATTGAATGGAAACAAAGCTTTTATCATCGATCTTCTTGAATGACAATTTATTTCTGTTTCGATATCTATCCTTGGAGAGTTGTTCCATAATACATAATTCTGGATCATTCTTGTTCCCTGATAACTGTATAAAACTTCAACTCTTTCTCTTTTCTCTGAATTTTCTGTTTTGCGAATTACATCTGCTTTTATTCTTTCACCTGTATTTTCATAACCTACGGCTATATCCCATGCGTCCCAATAAGAAGGAACGTCTTTGTAGAACATCAAAATATTTCCCTTGTCGTTAAATACATTTCTATCATTTAACTTGTCATAAATTTTTATTGATCCATCTAATTGTATTGACGCCTTTAAAAATTTATTTTCAATTAAAGATTTATTATATTCTTTAATTTTTCTTTCAATATTTTCTTTAAAAGAAGAGAATATAATTTTATCAAAGGGTCTTATTTTCTCTTCTCCGCTGTATAAATATTTTCCTTCAGGAAGTTTTACAGGTTTCAATATTTCACCTTCAGGTGATTTTAAAATAGCTCCATTTGTTTTATCAGTTACAAAATTAATCCTTTTTTCAAATGATCCAAAGTTAATCAAGGTAAAAAACCCATTCTTTTCCTTAGACAACTTTTCTATTGCTTTATTTTTTATTTTCTCAAGAGATTCGCTAAGTTGAATTAATTCATTCTCAGAATTTATATATACTTCTTTAATAGAAGATCCGGGAAGGATATCATGAAATTCAGTTTTTAGAATTTTTTTCCATAATCTTTCCAGAGTATTCTTTGGATAATTAATTTCATTATATGAAATAGTAGACAGAAGCTCTGATATAAAGATGTTTTCTTCCGCTTTTTTATGAAGCATTTTTATTCTTCCCTGTGATGATGTTGTACCCCTATGTAATTCCAAATAAAGCTCTTCATCATAAACATCGAGTTTATCTTTAATTTTTAGAAAATTTTCAAAAAGATTCCCAGCTGGTTTTATTTCTATATTTGGAATATAAGGAAATTCTTTTAGAATTTCAAAATTCTCCAACATTTCATCAGTAGGACCTCCCCCACCATCACCATATCCAAATGAAAGTAACGTCTCTGGATATTTATCCTTATCTTTAAAATTTTTCCAGGTTTCCAGAAGAGACTTTGGAGAAATATTTCCATTATATCCACCTTCAGGATTATTAAATGAATGGAATAAAACTTCCGAACCATCTATCCCTCTCCATATGCATAAATCATATGGAAAAGGATTTTTTTCATTCCATGTTAATTTTATTGTAAACATAGCTTCCAACCCTGATTTTTTTATTATTTGAGGTAAAATCCATGAAAAACCAAAAACATCTGGTAACCATGCTACTATACTACTTTTTCCAAATTCTCTTCTAAAAAATTCACTTCCATATAAAAATTGTCTGATTAAAGATTCGGGAGAGGAGATATTGGTGTCACTTTCCACCCACATATTTCCACTTGTTTCCCATTTATTTTCATTAACAACTTTTTTGATTTTACTATAAAGGTCGGGATATAATTTTTTGGTATCGCTATACATCTGTGCAGATGATTGATTGAAAATAAAACTTGGATACTTTTCTGTTAATCTAATTACGTTTGAAAATGTTCTCTTTATTTTTCTTCTAGTTTCTTCCTCCGGCCACAACCACGCATAATCAATATGGGAGTGCCCAACAAGTGATACATTCCCAATATTTGGATATTGTTCCTTTAACATTTTAATTTCATTTTTTAAAGATTCAAAGGCTGATATTAGTTTTTCTCTATATTTTTGTGAAAGCGGAGTACCCATATATTGAGGAAAATTTTCAGATTGCCAGATAGAACTTATTTCATTAATAACCGTTTCATCTTCAGAAATTACTGAAAAATATGTTTTTGAATCTCTGGGAACATTTATTTTTGACAAACATAAAGATAAAGCATTGAATAATTGTTTATTCAGATCATCATAGTTAGAAACCTCAATTGTTTGAATTATTAAATTAAAATACCTTATTATATAATCTATTTCTTTATCAACATATATCAAGAAGTTTCTATCAAAAATTGGATTATTGTTATGTTTTCCAAATAAGCTTTTTGGAACTGTTTCAAAAACAAATGTATGTACTTCGTTATCAGCAAAAGGTGATATATCAAGCTGCCTGTGAAAAGGGTTTATTTCTCCATAAGATATATTATCAACAATAACAGATGTTTCTCCCCCAAACCATAAATCCAAAAACAGAATAGTATTTTCATTAATCTTTGGAACTGTAATATCTGTTTTAAAAGAAACAGGAAATTTATCTGGAGTCCATTTATAGGGTATATTTATCTGTTCAAAAGAATCCGATTCTGCGGCTTTGAAGAACCATTCTTTAATAATCATTTTTTTATAAATTCTATAGGGTAAAATTTCTCCTATATTTCTTTTCAATCTTAATAATCCCATTTTCATTTTTTCATACATATTAATCCCCTCTTATACTCGAATTAACATTATTATATTATTTATTTCTAAAATATATATTACATTTATAAACTAAATCTACTGGAATTAAAACAATTTTACCTCTATAATAAAGGTGTTTAGTTTTTTTCAAGGGAGGATATTAAATGAAAGCTATGATTCTTTGTGCAGGTGCAGGTACTCGTCTACAACCCTTTACATTTTCTACTCCAAAACCTCTTTTACCAATTTTCAACAAACCTATCATCGATTTCATAATCGAACAATTAAAGGAGCATAATATTAGAAAAATTGTTTTAAATACATCCCATT
>CAZGZM010000075.1:0-9765 GCA_964529955.1 uncultured Thermotogaceae bacterium | reverse complement strand
TCTCTTAATTCCTTCCTTTATGATGGTTGGTTACTTAGATCTTCCTTTGGGTTTACTAAAAGAGCTAATTCTGTTTCTCCACTTTATCCCTCGTATCTGGATTTAAATTCGAAAATTAATTTTTGTGAATCCTTTTATAAAAAAAAGGGATTACCTCTGATATTCAAATTGTTTGATGATGTATATCCGGAAGATTTGGACAAAAACCTTAAAAAAAGAGACTACAAAAAATATGATAATGCCTTAGTAATGTATAAAGATATGGACAATGAGAAATACTACTTTGATAAATCTATTGTTATGGAAGATAAAGTATCTGAGAATTGGATAAAAGAATATTTCAAACTTTATGGACACAATGAATTTGAAAAAGTTGCGTTTGAAATGTTTAAAATGGTTTCAGATAAAATATTCACAGTTACTAAATATATAAGTGAAAAACCAGTGGCCTTTGGAATGGGTGTTATAGAAAGAGAGTATGTAGGAATTTATAACATACGAGTTAATGAAAATTTCAGAAGAAAAGGGTTCGGGCAAGAAATTGTCAATGCAATTTTAAACAATGGAAAAAGAGAAGGTTCTAAAAAAGCTTATTTACAAGTTGAAATTAAAAATGAAAATGCTACTGCCTTATATTATAAAATGGGTTTTAAAGAGCTTTATAAATATTGGTATAGAAAAAAGTTTTAGAAATCCTAAGGAGAATAAATATGTTTAAGGTTATAGTCACAATTAAAAATCATGAACAATTGGGAAGAATGAGTATAGCTGAAAATTATTCGATTAGACTTAATACATCGCATCTAGAAGAGGATCAAATTTTGAGATTTCTCAATAATTATTCATATAAAAATCCTGTTTATCTTGACTTAAAAGGTTCTAAGCTAAGAATAAGCCAAAACCAAAGAGAATTTGAAATAAGAGAAAAAGAAATAGTATATATAAATAATATAGATTTAGAAGAAAAAACAATTTTGGTTGATAGAAGAATAATTAAATATATAGAAACTGGAATGCAAATACTTGTTGACGATGGAAAAATAAAACTCCAAATAATCTCAAAGGATCCAAATGGTTATAAATCTAAGGTTTCAAAGGGTGGAAAGGTAAGAAAAAATAAAGGGTTTAATATTTCACCTCATCCAATAGATTTTAAAGAGCTTTCAGAAAGAGATACGAGAATTGTAAACATGAGTAAGGATTATGATTTTATAAGATATGCTCTGTCTTTTGTTGGTTCACAAGATGAGGTAAAGAGTTTAAAAAAGCTATCTGGTTCTTATGTATCTGCAAAAATAGAAAGAAACCTTTCTTTTGAAAAAACAAAAGATATTGCTTCTGAATCCGATGAATTATGGTTTTGTAGAGGTGATCTTGGATCGCAATTGGGATTCAGAGGACTTGCTGATTTTTATATAGATTTCTCCCATAGAATGAAAACATTAGAAATACCAGTTATAATGGCTGGTGAGGTTCTTGAATATATGGTAGATAATCCAAGACCTTCTCGAAGTGAAATATGTCATTTATATGATTTAAAGGAAAAGGGATATTCAGGGATAGTTCTTTCAGATGAAACAGCCTTTGGAAAATATCCAGAAAAAATATTTGCTTTTTTAAAGGAGATGCATTTAAATGAATGAATTTATAAAGGAAATTTCTTCTATATTAAAAATACCAGAATGGAAGGTTAAAAATACGGTTGAATTGTTAGAAGATGGCAAAACGATTCCCTTCATCTCAAGATATAGAAAAGAGAGAACCGGTGAACTAAACGAGCTCCAGATAAGAGATATTTTTGATAATTTGGAATATCTTAAAAAGTTGGCTACTCGAAAAAATGAAGTTTTAAAGAACATTGAGGAAAAGGGTAAACTTACAGAAAATCTCAAGAAACAGATTTCAGAAGCTAAAACTCTTCAAATAGTTGAAGATCTATATTTGCCATATAAAACCAGAAAAAAGACCAGGGCTGATAAAGCTATTGAAAGGGGATTAGAACCTTTAAGCGTTTTTTTAAAAACATCGGGAAAAAAAGATGATGATTACATAAAATCCTTTATTTCAGAAGAAAAAGAACTTATTGAAATAGATGATATTTTCAGTGGAGCTAAAGATATAATTGCTCAAGAAATATCCCAAAATGTTAAGATTAGAGATTTTTTACGAAATACTTTAAGAAAATTTGGAGTTATGGAAACTTCAAAAACGGACAAAGAAGATGAAAGGGAAGTTTATAGAGATTATTACGAATTTAGTCAGGACATTTCAAGATTGGTTCCACATAGAATTATGGCTATATTCAGAGGTGAAAAGGAAAAAAAGATTACCTGCCATTTGATTTTAAGAAGAGATGTTATGGAAAAACTTATTAATATAAATGGATTTAATCGTTCTCTTGCTTATTATGAAATTCTATGCGAAGCAATGGAAGATTCATATTCAAGACTTCTTTTTCCTTCAGTAGAGAGAGAAGTAAGAAACGAGCTTAAAAAAAGTGCAGAAGAAAGATCTATAAAAGTATTTTCAAAAAATCTGCGAGAATTATTACTCACACCTCCTCTTGGTCAAAAAGCTGTAATGGGAATAGATCCTGGTTATCGAACAGGTTGTAAGGTTGCTGTTGTTGATTCAAAGGGAGAAATGATTTATTATGATACAATTTATCCTACACCTCCAAAAAACGATATTATAGGTTCATCAGCTAAGCTTACAAGTATTATTAATAAACTTAATGTTGAGATTATTTCTATTGGAAATGGTACTGGATCAAGAGAAACTGAGCAGTTTGTTGCTGACATGATTAAGGAAAATAAATTGAAATGCAAATATTTAATTGCCTCCGAAGCAGGAGCTTCAGTTTATTCCGCTTCCAAAGTTGCCATTGAAGAATTTCCTCAATACGATGTTACCACAAGAGGAGCAATATCTATTGCAAGAAGAGTCCAAGATCCTCTTGCAGAATACGTTAAAATCCCCCCTTTTTCAATTGGTGTTGGTATGTATCAGCACGATCTACCAAAAACTGAACTTAACAATTCTCTTGATAGAGAGGTAGAATCAGTCGTAAATCTAGTAGGTGTTAATTTGAATACTGCATCTGAACATCTTTTAAAACATATATCCGGTCTTAATTCCAAGACAGCTAAGAATATTGTATCTGAGAGAAATGAAAAGGGTTTTTTCATTAAAAGAAAGGATTTATTAAAAGTAAAGGGTTTGGGAAAAAAAGCCTTCGAACAGGCAGCTGGATTCTGTAGAATAATAAATGGAAAAAATTCTCTTGATGGTACAACTATTCACCCTGAGTCTTATAAAATTGCATTGGATATTCTTAAAACTATAAATTTTGATTCATCTCAAATTTTTGAGCATAGGGAAGAATTACAAAAAAAACTATTGGAATTCAATCCGGAAGAATTTTCAAAGGAAACTGATTATAATTCGATTACAGTTAGAGATATTTGGGATATTCTAAAGAAGCCTGGCTTAGATCCAAGGGAAGAACTTGAAAAGCCGATTTTACGTTCTGATGTTCTTTCAATGGAAGATTTAAGAGATGGAATGGAATTAGAGGGAACCGTAAGAAATGTTGTTGATTTTGGAGCATTCGTAGATATTGGTGTTAAACAGGATGGATTAATCCATAAATCAAAAATGGGAAGAAGAGGAGATCCTTTGAAAATATTTTCTATCGGTCAGATATTAAAGGTAAAAATAATATCGGTGGATATAGAAAGGAAAAGAATTTCACTGGAATTTATGGGGAGCGATTAAATTGTATCTGATAAAAAATATTGATGTTTATTCACCTCAACACATGGGAAAAAAAGACATATTTATCGCTGGAGATAGAGTGGAGTCTTTAGACAGAGATATTCCTGAAAGTTTGTTAAGAAACCTTGGGACTGAAATAATTGATGGAACTGATGACCTATTAATCCCGGGATTTATTGATGGACACGTTCATCTTATAGGAGGTGGAGGTGAAGGTGGATTTGCTACAAGAACCTCTGAAGGTAATCCTGAAGACTTTTATAAATTTGGAACGACATATATAATCGGACTTCTGGGAACAGATGGGATTACTAGAGATCACAGATCATTACTGGCTAAGGCAAGGGCTTTTAATACTGTAGGATTGGAAACAAGTATAATGACTGGATCTTATAGATTTCCTTTAAAAACTATTACAGGGGATGTTATGGAAGATATTGTTTTAATTTCAGAGGTAATAGGTGTTGGAGAAGTTGCTATATCAGATCACAGGGGTTCTGATATTTCGTTGAAAGAACTCCAGAGACTAACACTGGATACCCGTGTTGCCGGAATGTTATCCGGTAAATCAGGAAAGGTTATTTTGCATATCGGTCCTTCGAGTGAAAAAATAGATATTCTTTTTGATATTGTTAAAAGAGATATATTACCATCCTATCAGTTTCTTCCTACTCACATGTCAAGATCAGAATCTCTTTTAAACGATGGATTAAGATGGATAGAACAGGAAAGGGGATTTATTGATTTCACTGCCTCAGATAAAATAATTAGTACAATTGCAGATTTGGTTGATTCTTCAAAATATAAGAATAATATTTGTATTTCAACAGATGGATTGGGAAGTTTACCTGTATTCAATTCCAATCATGAACTTGTTAGTATCAAATCATCACCAGTGGATGGCTTAATGAATATTTTTAAGAATTTAGTGAGAGAAAAAAACAAGAATATACAGGACGCTCTTCTACCCTTTACAAGTAATCCTGCATTATTCTTTGAATTTAATAAGAAAGGTTTTGGATTTATAAAAGAAGGAAGTAAAGCCTCCTTCAGTATTTTAGATAAAGATTTAGATATTAAAAATGTCTTTTTAAAGGGAAAAAGAGTAATTTAGATTTTTTCCGCTTTTTATTTTGTAATTTGGAATATTTTTTCTTTAAAATCTGTTGAAAATCTTGGTACAGCTCCTGAATGTTCTGCAACATAACCACCAATAAGATTTCCTATTTCTGCGGCTTTTATTGTAGAGAGTCCCTTTGAAATTCCATAAACGAATCCTGCGCTAAAGGCATCGCCTGCACCAACAGTATCTGCTATTTCAACTTTCATACTATCAATATCGAATTTATTTCCATTTTCAAAAATAGTACAACCTTTTTCTCCTTTGGTTATACACAGTGTTTCAATTTTATAATCTCTTTGAAGATTTTCAAATATTTTCTCTTCAGAGAAATCTGTATCATAAAGAACATCCGATAGAGTAATTATTTCTTCATCATTGATTTTTAGAATATCAGTGTAATGTAATGATTCTTTAATAATGGAAGCATTCCAGCATTTCTTTCTCAAATTTATGTCATAAAATTTCTTTTTGCAATTTACATTTTGAAAAATTTTAAATAGAGTTGATTGACTTATCCCAGATCTTTGAGCAACCGTTCCAAAATAGAAAACATCGAATTCGTTACTTTTAAGTGTTTGCTCGATTTCTCCAAAGTATTGAATAAAATCATAAGCAACAGGGTTGTTAATTATATAATCCGGAGACATTTCATCATCTAAAATGACATCTACAGTACCTGTTTTATATACATTATCTATTTGAATTAATTTTGAGGATAAATCATTTTCTTCCATTAGTTTCAGAATTCTTTTTCCAAGGTTATCCTCACCGATTTTTGAAATAAAAACTGTATTTGAACCGAGTCTTTGAGTATTAATTGCAAAATTGAAGGCAGCACCTCCAGGATATTCACTACCTCTTATTATATCGAAGAGAACCTCTCCAAAAACTAAAACATTTACCATAAATTCACCTTCTTTTGTTAAAATGAAATGAGGTCATTGTATGAAAAAACTATTATTAATTATACTATTTATTTTTATTTCTATCAGTTTGTATTCATTAAATTTTAAATGGAAAGTTTTAGAGAATGATGAATTTATTTTTGTTTTTCCTGAAGAAGTTTCAATCCATTTATCGGAAATAATAAAAATTGCAGATGAGGTTTATGACGAATATAAAGAAATTTATAGTTACAAACCTGAAAATAAGATTATTGTTCAAATTTCTCCGTTTGAAGATTCTCCCAACGGATTTGGATTACCTACCGGAAGAATATATATATCTTTACTTCCCCTAAATTATCAGTACAGGTTGGATAAAGACTGGATAAGAATGGTGATATCTCACGAACTTGGACATGTTTTTCAATTAGGATATATTCAGGATAATTTGAAGTGGATTCAAAAATATATTTCTGCTTACTTTACTATAAATGCACTGGAACCCATCTGGCTTATCGAGGGTTATGCTCAGTTGAGCAGTTATTTAGTAGATTATGACTTTTATGATCATAGAAGAGCTTCATATTTTCTTGATCAGATTATAAAAAAAGATCCATTTAACGAAGGTGAAATTATTTCTGGAAAAAGCTCTATTGGAGGCGAATCATATTATAATTTTGGTTTTTCATTCATTCTTTTTTTATATAATGAATATGGTTTGGACAAACTGATAGATTTAAATAAATATAAGGGTTCTTTAAATGTTTTTTTTGGTTTGGATAATGCTCTGATGAAAATATATGGTAAGAATTTTAAAGAGCTCAAAAAGGAATATATAAGATTAAATAAAAATCAGAAAAATTCATATGAATACGAATTCAATGGAGAGATTATTAAAGCGCAGAAAGAATACAATGGAGAAGTTTATTATTTAAAATACAATTATAATAAAGAAAATTATTCAATATATAAGGAGGGGGAAAGTATTCTCTTCAGTCCATATAGAATAGAAGATTTTGCAGTGATCGGGGAAGAAATTTATTTGATTTTAATGCATTCAGAAAATGATTTGGGAACTACATATTTATACAAATATTCAGATAATTCATTAAAAGGAACTAATTTTAAGCATTTATTAAGTTTAGAATCAGATGTAGAAAATATTTATGGGATAATGAATCTCGATGGTATTACAAATGTTGTTAGAATTGATCCCAATAAATTTGATTATGAACTTCTTTATAGTAATAAGAACGAAAGTATCTTCGAGAGCTCTCCTCAAATGAATGGAAATCTTTTAGCTATGAGAGTAAACATAAGCGGTGAATTGTTTTTGTATATAATGGATACTGAAACTTTATTGATGAAAAAATATTTTGTTGGAAATGATTTTTCTTTGGGATATTTTGAAAGTTCTAAAATTTTAATGAACGTTTATGTTAATGGGTACGAATATCTTGGTTTTTTTGATATTGAAAAAGCTCTTTTTTCAGCAGAGTTTGAATTCTATAAATATGGATATGACCCACTTTTAGATAATTCTTTTTTAAGCGAATTAAATGGATTAAGGAAAATTTATTTGAGCGAAGTCAGTACTTTTGTATTACATTTTGAACAGTTGAAGACCAATAACGAGTGTTTGGTAGAAAATAATTATAATTTGGATTTGAAACATAGAGATTTGAGTTTTCTCTATGATTGGAGATATGTTGGATTGTACCCTTATAAAAATTTAATTGGAATTGGATATGAAGATTATCTGATGAAATCTTCAATTTCTTCTGGTGTTTATTACGAAGAAGATAAATTAAAAGCAGGATTAACTTTGGATTTGAACGAATATTTTCCATTTGATTTAGACTTTGAAGTTACTACTGATTTCGATGAATTTTATATCAGTTCTGATATCTCGAAAAGATTTTATATAGATGCCTTGAAAACGGTAGATGTGGGTTTAAGATACGATTTTCCAGATTTTATAAAACTAAGTATTAATAGTAATATTAGAAAAATAAACTTAGATGAAATAAATAATCTTGGAGATTTTTCATATGGAATTGATTTTGGTTATAAAGGTAGAGAAATGGCACTTGCTCTTCAATACGAATATGAGAATTATATATGGGAAAGTAATTTTAATTTCAGTACCTCTATTTTTGGGAGATATGCATTCGGTAAGTATAAAATATTACCGGCAAAATTTAATAATATTTCTATAGAAACTAAGTCTGCGAATGGTTTTTCTGTTTTACTTGAACAGAATTTGTTTAAAATTGATAAATCGTTGGGAGATTTTGTTTATTTTGGAGAAATGGGGTATGGCATGCAAAACACTATGGTTCTTTCTGGTGAAAATGAAGCAGCATCGCTAAACAATAGCACAGATATTTTTTTAAAAACAATTATTTATCCATATAAAACATATCCAGTTGACCTTTCGGTAGGTATAACCATATATAATGGAAAAATTTCTCCATTTTTCAAATTTTATTTTTAAGTAAATTAAAGACTCTTTATATAGTGAATTTCAATAAAAAATCAATAAAGTAAACTATTTTTGATAAAATACCATCTAAAGGGTAATAATAAGTTTGCATTTTATACTCATGAGGGGTATTATTATGTTTGTGGGAGGTGAAGGTATGAAGGTTATTTTATTGAAGGATTTTGCTACTCTTGGAAAAAAGGGAGAAATTAAAAATGTAAATGATGGGTATGGTAGAAATTTTTTAATAAAAAAGGGCATAGCTATGGAGGCTACAAAGGAGAAATTAACAAACCTTAGTAAAGAAAAGAAAATTAAAGAGGACAAGGAAAAGAAGGTCATTGAAAAAAGTCAGGGAATATTAAGTGAATTGCAGAAGCATCATTTCAAGATGAAAGTAAAAGCAGGTGGTTCAGGAAAATTGTTTGGGGCAGTTACTTCAGCAGATATCTCCAAGCTGATAAAACAGGAAACCAATGAAATCTTAGATAAAAAATGGATTGAATTGGAAGAAAATTTAAAACAAACAGGTGATTATAGAGTTGAAGTCAAGTTACCTGGAAATGTTAAAGGAGAAATTGTACTAACTTTATATAGCGAGGAGTAGAAGTAATTGGAAATTAAAATTTATTCTAAAGCACTTTATTCAACCTGGGTGATATACAAACCTGAAAGAATATTATTTGATGTAGGTGAAGGTATTTCAACTCTACTAGGAAACAGTGTATATGCAATTAAAACAATTTTTTTAACACATGGTCATGTTGATCATTTATCAGGTTTATGGGGTTTTATCAATACAAGAAATGCAGCTATGGGTGATAGAGAAAAGCCTATGAATGTCTATTATCCCGAAAAAAATAAAGCGATAGAAAAATTTAAAAATTTCATTCTTGATATGAATCCGAGACTCAGGTATCAAGTGAATTTTGTTTCATTACCTGATTCAGAAAGAATTTTTCTCAGAAGTGCAGGAAGCTTTGAAAGAAGTATTGTTCCATTTAAAACTTTTCATACTGCTAATGAAAAAAGTTATGGTTACAGCATTTACGAAAAGAGAAAGAAATTAAAAGAAGAATACAAAGATTTAGAAAAAAGCGAATTGATAAAAATAATAAAAGAAAAGGGTAGAGATGAAATAACGGATGTTTATGAAAAAAAGATTTTAACAATCAGTGGTGATAGTCATGTATTACCTTTAGATAGAATAAACAACAGTGAAACGCTTATTCACGAATGTACCTTTTTTAAAGCTGCTGATAGAAAAAATAACAATCACACTACCATTGATGAATTAATTGATGCAATGGATAAAAGTGTAGGTGTTAAAAGATTAATTCTTTACCATATTTCAGGAAGATATACAAATCTAGTTAGAAAAAGAGAAGCTGAATTCGTTGAATTATTTAAATCAAAAGGTATAGAATTATATATAGTTCACCCCGATAGACTTTTTTGTTTATGAGGAGGGATACAAAATGATGGAATATTTGTAT
>CAZGZM010000074.1:0-9821 GCA_964529955.1 uncultured Thermotogaceae bacterium | reverse complement strand
AAATCTAAGATTTTTATTTGATCATCGAAGACTTTGTCTTCGATTTTCTCATTTATAAGCTCCGTTTCAAGCAAAAAAGTTATTTCTTTTTTGTTCGGGTGCTTTTCATTTAAAAACTCATCTAATATACATTCTTTGACATTTTCAACTTTTTTCAGATAATGCCTGATCTTTAATACAAATGGGTAATTTAACAGATTACTTAAAAAATTTTGATTTTCAGGTATAAAGATATTTTCAGATTCTCTTCTCACTAAAACATTTTCTGTAAGTAGCTTTTTTCCCCTTATCCATTTTTCAGTAAATGTACCCTGATTGTATTTTATTTGCATACGAATTCTGACATTATCCAATAAATACCATTGGATTATTCCGGTTTTCTCTAAATCGTTGGAATTTTTTGCTAGGAAATTACTCAAATTTGAAGAATTTAAATAAATGACGTATTTTTTTTCCTTCTCAAAGGACATACTTTTTCCTCCAGATAGAATTATATTTCAATTTCCATTCCATCCAATGATACATCAACCCCAATTTTTTTATACTTCCCTTTTATATATTTATAATCGTTATTATGATGAGAAAAATGATGAGAGAATATCTTGACATTTTTTGAAAGAATATCTTCTTTTTTAAATCTTGAAACTTCTCTTTTAAAAGATTCATAGCTGTGATGATAAGGAAATTTTGAATTAGAAAATCCAAGAGTGGCATCTAGAATAAGAAGATCAATCTTATAATCTAGAGTTGATTGAATTTTTTTGATTACTTCATTACTTAGTGGACCTGTATCAGTTGCGTAAAAAATTGTTTTTCCATCTTTATGAATAATATAAATAAAAGGGTGCTCTCCAGAAGATGTTTTATGATTTGCTGGAACTGCTATTATTTCATAATTTTCATAAGTGTATTTAGAAAATAGGTCCAGATTAATCAATTCGCTTTTGTCAGAATTGAAGTACTTATGATTGTTGATTGAGCTAATAACATATTTATTTGAGAGTATTTTCATTTTACAAAGATATTCATAGGACTCGTTATAAGGGTTCATTCGTAATCCAAAGTTTGGTAAATAAAGATGATCTGGATGAGAGTGAGTAATTAGGAGAATTGAAATATTAAATAGCTTTTTGTTAAAAATCTGACAGGATGCTACTAAATCTGGTCCAAAATCAATTAAAATAGCATCGTCAATTATTGCAGATGACCTTAATCTTGTAATGTTATTTTTTCTTGCCGTTTCACAGAATATACCATTGCAAAATGGATTTGGAAATCCTTCAAATGCGGAAGTACCTAAAAAAAATAATTTCATTTAATCACTCCATAACTATTTATAAGAATATTAACATATAAGTCTTTTAAAAATAAATTTCGCAAAACTAATCAGGAATATTAATGATGTTATATCGCTTTAAAAAAGATAAAATGATAAACTATAGTTAAACAAACTATAAAAAAGGGGTTGAATGATTATTATAACTCCCAGAAATCCAGAGGATTTGATTCAAGAAAAAAAAATAAAGTACTATTTCAAAAGTAAGTATATTTCGATTATTTATGTTACTAAGATCTTTTTCAGAGATTATTACGTAATTTCAAGTGAAGATGAAGAAAAAATCGAAAAATTTTCAGATGTCGAAGAAGCAGAAAACTATGTTCTGAAAAGATTAATTGAAGGATCATATTTTGATTTCGATGTGGTAAATTTCTTCATTAATTCTTCTTATCCAGCAGAATATTTTAAAAAATATTACGATTATATATTGCAGTCTGATTTTAAAAATGACGATATCAAAACATCCATTATGAAAATATTTATTGTCCTCTCAATAATGAATAGAATTAAAAAATCAAAAAAATATAAATTTTCATCTGAAGAGTTAATTAATAAACTTATTTATAATACTAATTTTGTTCAGACTCTAACAAAGAGAGAATTACTAAATAAAATAAATATAGAAAATGTATCGGAAGAATTTCTTCTAGAAATCATTCAGCAATCGATAAAGCTAATTATTTCAGAAAACGATTCTGATTTGAAAAGAATTAGAGCAATAGATAATTTTATTGATAATTTTGTTCAATTTCTCTTTCAAAACGGTTTTTCAATAAAAAAAGAAAGAGTAATTAAAATTCTTTCAAAATTATTTGAAAGCTATAAGGAAAACTTTTTGATTCAAATATTTCCAGAGGTTATGAATCTAAAGAAAAATGGAAATCTTCATAGTTACTTCTGGGATTGTTTTTATTTATTCTCTGTTGGTGGAATAATGGATTCAGTTGAGAACCTTTTGAAAAGTAAAGCAAGCAAGCTTTATGAGATAGTTTATGTAATGGATTATAAATCAAAAAAGTATTATAAAAGAGATAAAACCCAATATTTTACCGAACAATTCTCATTTAAAGGAAAGGACAAAAAAACCTCAAAAGTTAACCTTTCTAATAAAGGAACTTCATTCTTAATAAATAGTGAAGGAATAGAAATAGATGGAAAATTTGAAAAATACGAAGATTTAAAAATGGAATCGGAGAAAATCAAGCTCTCTCAGGAAGGGATAAATATAAATTTAAAAAATGAAACAAAGAAAAACGCACTGAGAAAGATAAACAAAGATGATATGGTCTTTTTTATTAAGTGTTCAGTAGGAAGTTTATCATTTTTGGAGCTTACTGAGAAAAATAGTGTATATTTTTATCTTTTAATGATGAAAAAACTTTACAGTGAAAATAAAAATAAAAATCTTCCGGAAATGAAAAATAAGAGTAAGGAACTTCCAAAAAAAGAACCCATAGAACTGAAACCGAAAAGCAGAACAACACTCAAAAATGAATTTTATTCAGCGCCATCAAAAAAACTGGAAAATAAAGAAATTGCTAAAAATCCGGATCCGGCAGTTCTTAAAAAAGAAGATCCAAAGGAAGAGGAAAATAGAATAAACATTCCATTTGAAGAAGATAAAAAGAGTAAAAGCAAGGAAAAAACTAAATACTTTCTTGAATTTTTAAATAGATACAAAAATTTGAAAAAAGATCAAAAAGAAACTGCAAAGATAATTTTTTCTATAAATCCAATGGAAGAGAAAAGCTTAGAAGAACTTGAGATAAATGCACTTGATGTAGTGAACTTAATCCCAAAATTCACTATTTATCTTATCCCATTTATTGAAATGAACGGAGAAAAGCAAAAGAATATTGTTTGGGGGAAAAGATTAGAACCTCAGACAGTAGAAGAAATCCAAGATTATATAGAGAAAAATAAATAAAAGGATGAATTAGATGAAATGTGAAATAATATCAGTAGGTACGGAAATATTGATGGGAGACACAGTAAACACTAATGCAACATATATTTCCAACAAATTAAAAAGTATGGGATTCTTCGTTTTTTACCATACAGTTGTTGGTGATAATCCTCAGAGATTGAAAGATATAATAAGAAATGCTGCTGATAGATCTGAAATGATTATATTTACCGGTGGTCTTGGACCTACGACGGATGATTTAACTAAAGAAACGCTTTGTAGCTTTTTAAATCTCAATATGTTTATAAATGATCAATCAGTGAATGATATAAAGGATTTTTTCAAAGAGAGAAAAATCTTTAGTACTGAAGAAAATCTTAAACAGGCTTATTTTCCAAGGGAAGCAATAATTTTAAAGAATAGAAACGGTACCGCTCCAGGATGTATTATAGAGAAAGCGGGAAAGATTTATATTCTTCTACCGGGTCCTCCAAAGGAACTTATACCAATGTTTGAAGATGAAGTCACTCCACATCTCGAAAAATTCGTTGATGGGTTTTTATATTCAAAAACTTTGAGATTTTTTGGGATAGGAGAGTCTGATCTAGTAAAAAGAATAAAGAATATCATTGCTAATCAAAATAATCCAACAGTAGCACCTTATGCAAAAAATTATGAAGTGACTCTCAGAATTACATCCAGTGGTATAGATAAAGAAGAATGTAGAAATATTGTACTGAATAAAAAGAAGGAAATCCTCAAGATTGTTGGGGATTATTATTATGGGGATAATGAATCTTCCCTCGAAAGAGAATTCCATGAACTCTTAAAAAAGTACGATTTAACTGTAGCAACTGCTGAATCTTTTTCTGGAGGGTTACTTTCTTCTAAGATTATCAATATTCCAGGATCATCAAATTATTATTTAAATGGTATTGTTGCTTATTCAAATCTATCGAAAATTTCTCTTCTTAAAATAGAAAGGAAGATACTTGAAAACTATGGAGCAGCTAGCTCTGAAATAGCTCTCCAAATGGCTAAGAATATTAAAAATATTTCCAATTCAGATATAGGAATTTCAATTACAGGCATTGCAGGACCTTCCGGTGATAGAAAAAATAAAAATATCGGCCAGATTTTTATAGGAATAGATTACAAAGGAAAAATATATTGCTATGAAAAAAATCTCTTGGGAAACAGAATAAGAGTTATGAACAAAGCTGCTATGTGGGCGATTTTCTTATCCATTGATTTAATTAAAAAAGAAAATACATAATGTTTATTCAAAAATATCTTTGTATTCCCCTTTAAAAAACATTTTATTAACAAAAAAAACTCTCTTAATAATCTCTCTATGATAAAATTCTATATTAGGAGGTAGAAGTTTGAAGGATATCATTGATTCGCCAGATGCATATTTGAATAGTTTAGAAAGTATATCTGAAAGAAAATATGATGATGAAGATAAAAATATAATAACAAATGCTTATAATTTTGCTAAAAAAAGTCATGGTGAACAAATAAGAAAATCCGGACAACCTTTTTTTACACATCCAATAGAAGTTTCAAAGATAATTGCTTCCTTCGGAGGAGATATTGAAACTATAACATCAGCTCTCCTGCATGATGTAGTTGAAGATTGCAATGTTTCATTGCAGACAATTGAAAGTAAATATGGAAAACAAATAGCAAATATTGTTGACGGTGTAACTAAAATAAACACCTTGAATATAAATGCAAATCTTGAGAGTAAAACAATAAAAACCAGAGATAAAATTGAGTATCTTAGAAAGATGATGTTAGCTCTTGTTACTGACCCGAGGGTTATTATAGTAAAACTAGCTGATCGACTTCATAATATGAGAACGCTAAAGTACGTAAGTGACGAAAAAAAGAAAGAGAAAGCTCTTGAGACTCTGAAAGTCTATGCTCCTATAGCTCACAGAGTTGGAATACATATTATGAAATGGGAGTTAGAGGACCTCAGCTTCAAATATCTGTATCCAGAACAATATCAGGAATTAAAAAAACTGGTTAATAAAAAGATCAGCGAAAGAAGAGAAATTATTCAGGATTATCAGAAGGATATAGAAGAAATATTAGCTAAAAATAGAATTTCTTATGATATATCAGGAAGAGTAAAGCATCTTTATAGTATATGGCAAAAGATGGTAGTTAAAGGAAAGGCCTTTGATGAGATATATGATCTCTTTGCTTTGAGACTTATTACCAAGGATGTTACTAACTGTTATAAATCTCTTGGGGTAGTTCACTCTTTATGGAATCCCCAACCTGATAGATTTAAAGATTATATCGCTTCACCAAAATCCAATGGATATAAATCATTACATACGACCGTAATAACCAGAAGAGGAGAATTTTTAGAAATACAGATTCGAAGCAGACAAATGCACGTTGAATCAGAATTTGGTCTTGCTGCACACTGGAAATATAAAGAAAAAGGTAATAGTGTAACAAATTCAAAGAGAAAGAACGTCTGGCTTAGACAATTGAATGACTGGCATAAGGATTTAATAACTAGTTTTGGGGATATAGAGGTAATCTCTCAGAGCTTAATTGGGGAAGAGGTATACGTTTTTTCTCCTAAGGGAGAGATAATACATCTTCCGAAGGGTTCTACTCCTATTGATTTTGCTTACGCAATTCATACTGAAATTGGGCACCGTTTCGGAGGAGCTAAAGTAAACGCAAGGATGGTTCCTCTTAATTATCAGTTGAAATTAGGAGAAGTAGTAGAAATATTAGTTAATAAACAAAGCAAAGGACCAAGTTTAGACTGGTTGAAATATGTCAAATCAAACAGTACCAAAGCAAAGATTAGAAGGTATCTTAAATCTACATATAGTGATCAACTAATAGAATCTGGAAAGGAAGTATTCAGAAAGGTAAGCAAACGTTTGTCAAAAACAATGGAAGAATTACTCAATTCAGAGGAAATAAAAAACTTGATGACTAAGATAGCTGCACACAATCATCAAGAATTCTTCATGAAAATTGGAGATGGTTCAATAACAATTGGAGAATTACTTAATCTCCTTTATCCAAAAACAACCGAAGAGGAAGAGATTCTTAAAAAAAAGGTAATAAAGAAAAAGCAGAATAAGGGGAATGAAGTAGTTATTGGCGGTCAAACAGGTATAGATGTACGATTTGCTAAATGCTGTAACCCTCTTCCTGGAGAGGATATAATAGGTGTTATAAGTTCAAGAGGTATATCTGTTCACAAGAGAAATTGCATAAATATAAAAAATATTTCTGAAGAAAGGGTTTTAGAAGCCCACTGGGGGAATATTTCAAATGAGAAATTCATATCCTGGATTATTGTATTTTATGATAATTCAGAAAGAAGAATTGATGGTAAAATCATTGATAAGATAGAAACTAGGAATGCTACCATAGATAAATATACTGTGGAAAATGGTAAATGGGGTTTAAACAAATTAAAGGCAAGAGTTATTGTAAGAGATATAGGGCACTTAACATTAACAATGGAAGCTCTTAGAAATATTAGGGGTGTCCAAAAGGTTGAAAGAACTGGAGGAATTTCGTGAGGACGGTAATACAAAGAGTAACTAATGCAAATGTTGTTGTTAAAGAAAAGATAATCGGAGAAATAAAAAATGGACTCATGGTACTCATTGGAGCAGAAAAAAATGATACTATTGAAGATGTAAAGTGGACAGTTGATAAAGTTTTAAATCTGAGAATATTCGAAGATGAAAATGAAAAGATGAATTTATCTCTACTGGATATTAAAGGAAAATTACTCGCAATTTCTCAATTTACATTATTAGCAGATTCCAGAAAGGGAAGAAGGCCCTCATTCACGAATGCAGAAGATCCAGAAAAAGCTGTTAATTTTTACAACAAATTTATAGAATTAGCGTCTAAAGAGGTAGAAGTCCAACAGGGCGAATTTGGAGCACATATGGAAGTGAATTTAACTAATAATGGTCCAGTAACTATTTTAATAGATTCAAGAAAGAAATTTTAAGGAGGAATTAATTTGAAAAAAGTACAAGTTATTTTGTTAGTGTTTATTTTAGTTGCGGTAATGGGAGTTATTTCAATTTCAGAGAGTTCTAATGGACCTTCAACACCTGCAAATATTGCTTTTGTTGATAATCAGAAGATATTGGAATCAACTAAGAATTGGCAAAATTTAAACAATAATTATCAAGAAGATGTTCAGTTTTATCAGATACAGCTTGATAATTTAAGTCAAGAGTATCAAGCTCTTGTAAACAGTGGAGCTACGGAACAAGAAATAATAACTAAGCAGCAGGAAATTTTAGCAAAAAAAGCTCAGTACGAAGAAACTTTAGAGAGTAATTACAATAACAAATTACAGGTAATATTAGAAACCATAAACAAGAGAATAAAGGATTACTCTGAATTCAATGGAATTGACATAGTAATCAACGGAGATGTTTTAGTTTATGGGAATGGTACATATGATATTACTGATATGATAATTTCATATTTAAAGGGATTCGAAAATAATTGATAGAAACTGCTTTAAAAACATTATCATGTGAATCTTTATATAAAAATTTTGGAAGGAGAAGAGTTCTTAGCGACGTCTCCTTCCATGCTAAATCTAATGAAGTGATTGGTATCTTAGGTCCCAATGGAGCTGGAAAGACAACCGCTTTTAAATCTATGCTTGGATTGGTTATTCCAGATAAAGGAAATATCCTCCTAAATGGGAAAAATATTACGAAACTTCCTGTTCATCTTAGAGCACAGAAGGGAATAGCCTATCTTCCTCAGGATATATCAATTTTTAGAGGCTTAAAGGTAATTGAGAATCTCAGGATTATATTAAAACTTAACAATCATGAAATGTCAAAGAAAGAAATTGATGAAAAAGCCAATGAATTACTTGAGGAGTTTGGAATAGACCATTTAAAAAATCAAAATTCAGATTACATTTCTGGTGGAGAAAAGAGAAGATTGGAATTTGCAAGGACTCTAACTCTTTCACCGTCTTTTATTCTTTTAGATGAACCCTTCGTAGGCATAGACCCAATAACAGTTAAGGACATACAAAAAATCATCAGGAATTTAAAAAATAAGGGCATAGGCGTTATTGTTACAGATCATGATGTACAAAGTATTTCTATGGTTGTAGATAAATTATATGTTCTATATAAAGGAAAAGTTATCTCTTGTGGAAATCCGGATGAAGTACTGAGCAATAAAGAAGTAATAGAAAATTATTTAGGTGACGAGGATTAATATGAATGTAGGCGTTTTTGGATATTCAGGAAGTTTAGAAGATGAAAAAATAAAGAAAATTTCATCCTTAGCTGTTGAAATTGGAAAAAGAATCGCTGAGAATGGACATACTCTTTTCACTGGTGGAAGAGACGGAATAATGGAATTAGTTTCTAAAGGAGCAAAGGATGCGGGTGGGAAAGTAATAGGAGTTCTACCAGACAAAGAGATGGGTAATATTTATCTCGATACAAGGATAGACACAGGTATGGATTTTACTATGAGATCCCTGATTCTAGTCAAATCCGTTGATTTTGTCATATCACTTGGTGGTGAGGTTGGAACACTTTTTGAAATAATTTCAGCTTATTGTTATGAGAAACCTATAATACTCTTTGAGGGTACAGGCGGTTGGACCGACAGAATTAAAAAAGTTCTAATAGAAGAAAAGTATTTGGATAATCGAAGACTTATAGAAATTAAAAAAGTAAAAACAATTGAAGAATTTGAAAAGTGTATGGAGATAATGAATGATAAGGTGTAGATTTGCTCCTAGCCCAACAGGAAATTTGCATGTTGGAGGAGTCAGGACTGCTTTATTCAACTGGTTATTTGCAAAAAATAATAAAGGAAAATTTGTATTAAGGATAGAAGATACAGATACCGAGAGGTCCACAAAGGAATACGAGGATCAGATAATTAAGTCGATGAAATGGTGCGGTCTTGATTGGGATGAAGGGCCAGATATAAATGGATCGTACTCCTATTATCGTCAGAGCGAAAGACATAGAGAAGGCATATACGATAAGATAATCAATGAATTAATTGATAAAAAATCTGCATATTACGCTTTATACAATAAAGAAGATCCCAAAACAATAATTGAAACTTCATTTGAAAAATTTGAAAATATAAACGATTCATTTTCAGTAACTGTAAAATTTAAAATACCACAGAAAGAAACCACTGAATTCTATGACCTTTTAAAGGGTGAAATGAAATTTAGGAATGAATTGTTTGAAGATTTTGTAATAAGAAAATCCAACGGATATCCAACCTATAATTTCGCTGTTGTAGTAGATGATTATCTTATGAAAATATCTCATGTTTTTAGAGGGGAAGATCATTTAACTAACACCCCAAAGCAGGTGATGATATATGAAGTTTTAGGTTGGGAATTACCTAAGTTTATGCATATTCCACTTATTCTTGGAAAGGATAAAGCACCTTTATCCAAGAGACATGGTCATACAAGCATCGAAAATTTTATAAGAGAAGGGTATTTAAGTGATGCATTGATGAACTTTCTTGCTTTACTTGGATGGAATGTAAAGG
>CAZGZM010000073.1:0-10026 GCA_964529955.1 uncultured Thermotogaceae bacterium | reverse complement strand
TTCTTCAATAATGTTTTGTTTCCTTCAAAGGATATTTCTTTAAGCAATAATATTCACCCCAAAAAAACCGCACAGTTTCCTGTGCGGTAAATTTATGATAATTTCAATTCTTCAAGGTTATTTTTAACAATTTCCTTTGTATCTCTAGCAATCATAAGTTCTTCGTTTGTTGGAATCACTAAGACTCTAACGGGCGCATCATAAACAGAAATGTCTCTTGAAATTCCTCTACATTCATTTTTTTCTAAATCAACTTGAGCACCTAAATATCCCATATATTTATTAATAACATTTCTTCTAAGTAAAGGACTATTTTCTCCAACACCTGCAGTAAAAACAATTATATCCACTCCATTCATTGCAGCTGCATAAGCACCAATATATTTTGCAATTCTATATTCATATATGCTATGGGCTGTTTTGCATAGTGGTTCATTAACTAAAGCTCTATCTTCTACATCTCTCATGTCAAGAAATTTGTTGTTCGTTAACGCATACATTCCACTTTTTTTATTTAAAATATTGGAAATGTTTTCTGGTGATAATCCTTCTTCTTCTTGAAGAAAGGGAATAATTGCTGGATCTAAATCTCCGGATCTAGTTCCCATTATTAATCCTTCTAAAGGAGTTAATCCCATTGAAGTATCAACTGATTTTCCTTTATTAATAGCACAAACTGAAGCTCCATTTCCTATATGACAGGAAATAATTTTAAGATCTTCAACGGGTTTATTTAAAAAATCTGCAGCTGCTTTTCCGATATATCTATGACTAGTCCCGTGAAATCCGTATCTTCTAATACTGTATTTATCTCTTAAATCCTTTGGTATTGCATATGTATATGCTTCGACTGGCATCGTTTGGTGAAAAGCAGTATCAAAAACAGCGATATGAGGAATTTCTGGTAATACTTCCTTTGCAGCTTTTATTCCCTGTAGATTTGGAGGATTATGTAATGGAGCAAGAAATGTATTATCTTGAATTGCTTTAAGAACTTCTTCAGTAATTCGAAGCGAAGAAGCAATTTTACCTCCATGTACTACTCTATGACCTACTGCATCTATTTCATTAATGTCAGATACAACTCCTATTTCTTTATCTATTAATGCTTCAATTATTAATTTTAATCCATCTACATGATTTTTTATTTCTCTTTCAATAACATGCTTTTTTGATCCTTTCCTATGTTGAAGGTTAGAACCCTTTATTCCTATTTTTTCAAGCAGTCCCTTTGACAACAATTCCTCATTTTCCATATCCAGTAATTGATATTTAATAGAGGAAGAACCACAATTAATAACTAAAACTATCACTGTATCTTCCTCCTATTATGATTTATTTGATGAACCTAAAACTTTCATTCTGTCTCTTATAACCTTTTCAGTTAATTCAAAGGCCAATTTGAAATACTTTCTTGGATCAAATTCTGATGGGTTCTCCTTTAAATACTTTCTAACCCCACCAATAAAAGCCATTCTTAAATCAGTGTCAGTGTTAACTTTATTTATTCCATATTTAACCGACTCTTTTAAAATATTTGCTGGAACTCCCTTTGCACCTTTAAAATCCGCACCATAACTTTCAGCTAATTCTTTAATTTCAACCGGAACACTTGATGCGCCATGTAGTACCAAAGGAATTTTTGTTAACTCTTTAACTTTTCTCAATCTATCAAAATCTAATCGTGCTTCCCCTTTAAATTTAAAAGCGCCATGACTTGTTCCTATAGCAGGAGCTAAAAAATCAACTCCAGTTTTATCTACAAATTCTTTCGCTTCATTCGGATCAACTAATGTTCCTTCTTTTTCATCAACCACAACATTATCTTCAATCCCAACAAGTTTTCCAAGTTCAGCTTCAACTGAAACACCGCTTGCGTGAGCTATTTTACATATTTCAGCTGTTTTCGCTAAATTTTCTTCATAAGGAAAAGCTGAAGCATCTATCATTACTGAACTATATCCTGAATTAATGCAAGCCATAATTATTTCAAAATTCTTTCCGTGATCAAGATGTAAAGCTATAGGTACAGGAGAAGAATCTGCAAATTCTTTAACCATTTTAACAAAGAGATCTGTTCCTCTTCTAACATTACCCATACCTGCATATTTTATTGCTCCCTCAGATGTTTCAATTATTGCCGGTGAATTCTCAGCAATAGCTGCTTTAACAATTACATGCAAAAACTCTAAATTATTAATATTTAGAGCGGGCACTCCATAATAACCTTTATTTGCTTTTTCCAAAATCTCTTTAGTGTTTACATAAGCCATTTAAATACCTCCCGATATATACTTTGTTTATATTATACATCATATAAATATTAAAAATATTAATCATTTAAAATGATTTCCATTTGCCATTAATTTCCAATATACTTCCATCAATTTGTAACTGAGTTAATTCCAATAATAATTCATCTTTAGTCATTTCAGTTTCGTTTTTTAGTTCAGTAAATGTTTTAGAACTTTCTTTTATAAGTTGAAATAATATGGATTCATTTTTATTACTCTTTTCTTTAATCTTTTTTATATTGTATTCAATTAATATATCTTCAACTTCTGTAACTAATTTTGCTCCATTTTTAATAAGCCAGTTTGTTCCAGCAGATTGTTTTAAATTTATATTTCCAGGTAAAGCAAAAACATCTCTATTGAACTCAGAAGCTAATTTTGCCGAAATCATCGATCCGCTTTTAATCGCAGCTTGAGTAACAAGTAACCCCTTTGATAATCCAACAACAATCCTATTTCTTCGTGGAAAATTTTGTTTATATGGTGGAGTATCAGGTAAATATTCAGAGATAACCAACCCTTTATTGCATATCTCCTTGTAAAGATTTCTATTGCAGGACGGATAAGGTACATTTACCCCTGATCCTAAAACAGCGATAGTTTTTCCATCCTCATTAAGCGCCCCTCTGTGTGCTTTGCTATCTATTCCTGCTGCCATACCACTGACAATAACAATGTTATATTCACTAAGTTGTTTCGCAAACTTTTCAGTATAATTCAAACCATAATCGTTTGCACTTCGTGAACCGACAATAGCTATCTTTATCTCATATTGGAGTAAGCTAATATCACCTTCGTAAAATAATACTAGTGGAGGATTGTTTATTTCCTTCAATAACTTTGGATACTCTTTATCTTCAAAAAAAATAAATTTATGATTTTCACGTAAAACTTTTTCAACTTTTTCTTTTTCTGAAATTATTCTTTTTTGCTTTTTTTCTTTTATAAAGGGGATTCTTGGTTGAAGAATCCCCTTAAAATCCAAATTATTTTTTTTTACTTGCAAATATTCTTCTAATGATAAATCTCCTGAAATGCAAATTGATGCAATTTCATTTCTTTCCATTTATAAAATATATGAGCTTAAATCTCTATCTTCTGAGATAGATTTTACTCTTTCGCTTACATATTCTTTGTCTATTACAATATGATTATCTACATCTGGAGCTTTAAAAGAAATCTCTTCCAATACCTTTTCTATAACTGTATATAATCTTCTTGCGCCAATATTTTCTATATTTGAATTTAGATCGAATGAAATTTTTGCAATTTCCTTTAAACCTTCCTCTTCAAAATTGATATCAACCTTTTCTGTTGCTAATAGTGCTTTGTATTGTTTAATAATAGCATTTTTAGGTTCTTTCAGTATTTTAAAAAAATCTACTTGGGTTAATGCCTTTAATTCAACTCTAATTGGAAATCTACCTTGAAATTCAGGAATCAGATCTGATGGTTTTGAAATATGAAATGCTCCAGCAGCAATAAAAAGGATATGATCTGTTTTTATAGGGCCATATTTAGTATTGATAGTCGTTCCTTCAATAATTGGTAAAAGATCTCTTTGAACACCTTCTCTAGAGACGTCTGCTGAATTGTTACTCTTATTGACTACTTTATCTATTTCATCAACAAAAAGAATCCCTCTATTTTCCACTCTCTCAAAGGCTTCGATTATTACTTTGTCCATATCTAATAATTTTTCAGCTTCAATAGGTGTAAGTACTTTTCTGGCTTCTGAAACCGTTAGTCTTTTTTTCTTTGTTTTTTTTGGCATAACAGCTCCTAACATTCCAGAAATATCCATTCCCATATCTTCCATACCTGGAATCATCATCATTTGCTGATTTTTTTCTTCAATTTCTATTTCTATTTCAAAATTTTCCAGTTCATTATTTCTTAAATCCTGTCTAGTTTTTTCTCTTCTATTCTTTAATTCATCCATCTGTTCCTTTGAAAGTTTTGGTTGATTTTGATTTGACTGATTTTGAAATATACTGAATACTACATTAGATTGTCCTTTCTTTGATGGAATTGGAACTAATGAGTCAAGAATTCTCTCTTCAACCATAATTTCGGTTTTTTCTGATATTTCTTTCATTTTTTCATTTTTTACCATATTTACGCTTACTTCAGTTAATTCTCTTATCATAGAATCAACATTTTTCCCAACATATCCTACTTCAGTAAACCTTGTTGCTTCAACTTTCATAAAGGGAGAACCTGAAAGTTGAGCGAGTCGTCTTGCAATTTCTGTTTTTCCTACTCCAGTTGGTCCTATCATTAAAATATTTTTTGGAATTACTTCTTTTTTCAATTCATCGGACAGTTTCTGTCTTCTAATTCTATTTCTCATTGCAATAGCAACAGATTTTTTTGCCTCATCTTGTCCAATAATATATTTATCCAGCTCTAAAACTATTTGTTTTGGAGTCATATTTTCAATATCAATTAAATTATTCATTATTATCCTCCAATTCTTCATAGATAATATTTTCATTGGTATAAATGCATATTTCGCTTGCAATTTTCATAGCTTCCAAAGCTATTGTTCTAGCATCTTTTTCGGTATTTCTTATTAAAGCTTTTGCTGCAGCTAAAGCAAAACTACCTCCTGATCCAATTGCAATTATATCTTCATCTGGTTGAATTACTTCTCCATTTCCGGAAATTACTAAAATACTTTTTGTATCAGCAACAATTAGCATTGCTTCTAGATTTCTTAAAATTTTGTTTGTCCTCCATTCTTTAGCCAAATTAGCTGCTGCTTTAATTAATATTCCATTACTTGAGTTATATTTTTCCTCAAATTTATCAAGAAGAGTAATAGCATCTGCTACGGAACCTGCGAATCCACTGATAACTTTACTATTACCAATTTTTCTCACCTTTCTTGCTGTGCCTTTCATTACTGTACTTCCCAAGGTCACCTGTCCATCGCCTGCTATTACAGTTTTATTATTCCTCTTTACAGCTATTATCGTTGTACCATGTAACTTTTCCATTCTACACCTCCACTTTCTCAAGTGCTTCAACAACAATTTCTTTTATCAAATCATTAAAATTAATTCCTACCGCTTTTGCTGAAATTGGTAAATCACTCACTTCAGTTAAACCTGGAATAGTATTCACCTCAAAAAAATAAAATTCATTATCACATATTATCCCATCTATTCTAGCAAATCCTTTACAATTTAACTTTTCAAAAATCTTTTTTGATTTATTTTTTACATCTTCAGCTATATTATCATTAATATCAGCAGGTACAATAAATTCTGTCATTCCCTTAGTATATTTTGCTTCATAATCATAAAATCTATTTTTGGGTTTAATTTCCAATATAGGTAATATATCAATTTTACCTTTCTTTTCAATCATGGATATAGTAATTTCTTTTCCATTTATAAATTTTTGTACAATTAACTCTCCATATTTTTTATGCAAAGATTTTAGTAGACTTTTATAATTTTCCTGTGAATCACAAATATTTATATCTATGCTTGAACCTTCTGATATTGGTTTAATAATGACTGGAAATTTATTTAGTGGGTTTCTAATGTTATCACTCTTAATTATTTTCCACTCTGGTATATTAACTATTTCTTTCACTAAATCAAAGGTGAATCCTTTATTGAAACAAATAGAGGAAGTTAAAACATCAGAACCAATATAGTTTATGTTCAAAGAATCTAAAAAACCTTGAATTTTTCCGCACTCTCCATCATTTCCATGAAGAGCCAAAAAAACTAAATCAGATTCCTTTAATTCTTTTATGTTTTTGATTAGATCATAATAATTATTTAACTCGAAAACATATACATCAAAGTCATTTGATTTTAAGGCTTCATATACTCTTTTACCACCCCTTATCGATACTTCTCTTTCAGAAGATATTCCACCATAGATTAGTGTTATTTTCATTCTATATCATCTTCCATTTCGTATTCTTTTTTACATTTTTCACAATACAAAACATTGCCAGTTCTCTTGTATTTAAGAAAAAGAGGTTCACCACATTCAATACACTTTTTTCCAGAAGGTTCTTTCCAAAACATTTCTTCACAATTACCACATTTAAAATATATCCTTCCTTTTTTACTCTTTAATTTATTTACTTTTCCCCCGCATTTGGGACATGGGACTTCTATCTGAATGTTTCTAGTATATTTACAATCCGGATATCCAGTACAAGCAATAAACTCTCCAAATCTTCCGTTTTTTAATGCAAGAGGTTTTCCACATTTTGGACATTTTTCATCGAGGAGATTAACTTCTTTCTTTATTGAAAGGTCTTTTAAATCTATAATTCCCTTTTTTATTGGTGCAAATGACATCATGTCTAGCGATTTATTCTTTTCACATTTTTTACACTTTAAGTATCCACCGTATCTTCCGAATATAAGTTTATATTCACCACCACAGTCACATTTTAAATTTGTGTCATAAGTAATTTTAAGATTGCCCTTTTTTATTTGTTCATTCAGTTCACCTAAATTAGCAGAAAAATCTTTATAAAAATCATTTATAACTTTCTTCCAGTCAATACTGTCATTTTCAATTTTATCTAATTCTTCTTCGAGGTTTGATGTAAATTCGGAATTAATTATAGTTGAAAAATTTTTCGTTAAAAAATCTGAAACAACATTCCCTAATAGAGTCGGTTTTAACTCTTTTCCCTCTTTTTTAACATAATTTCTATTTAAGAGAGTTGAAATTATTGTTGCAAAAGTAGACGGGCGTCCAATTCCTCTCTTTTCAAGTTCCTTTACTAAAGTAGCTTCAGAATACCTTGAAGGAGGTTTTGTTTCATCTTTTTCCATTAAAATTTTGTCTGGTGTTATTTCTTGTCCTTCATTTAAATTTGGAAATTCTCTTTCATTTTTTTCTTTTTTATTAACAATTTCATACCCATCAAAGATTAATTTCTCTAAAGAAAATTGAAAGAGATACTTTTCACTAAAATCACTTATTTCAACTTTAAGCACATCATACTTTGAGGAAGACATCTGAGAAGACATGAATCTAGTCCATATTAAATTGTATAATTTATATTCATCTCTAGATAGCAGTTTTTTTATTGTTTCTGGAGTTTTATCTATGTATGTTGGTCTTATTGCTTCATGAGCATCTTGAATCTTTTTATTATTTTTTACAACTTTTTGTTTACCAATGTATTTTTCGCCATATATCTTTTTAATAAAGACTTTTGCTGTTTCTTTTGCTTCATCTGATATTCGTGTTGAATCTGTCCTCATATAAGTAATAAATGCAATATTTCCCTCTTCTGTTTCGATACCTTCATAAAGCTTTTGAGCTATTTGCATTGTCTTTTTTGCACTCCATCCAAAAGTATTTATAGATGTTTGTTGTAAAGTAGAAGTGGTAAAGGGAAGAGGTTGCTTTTTTGTTTTTACTCTTTTAGAAATATTTGATACTCTATACTTAGAATTTTTAATATCTGAAAAGATTTCTTTTGATTCTTCATCGTTAATAAAGGTATTATTAGTAACTTTATTCCCTAAATACTTAACCAGAGGAATTTTTTCATCACAATAATTCATAATAAATTTATAAAAATCATGCGTTATAAAATCACTTATTTTATTCTCTAACTCTACAATAAATCTTAATGCTACAGACTGAACTCTACCAGCACTGAGTCCCTTTTGTAAAATTTTCCAAAGAATGGGACTAATTTTATATCCGACAATTCTATCCAATACTCTTCTTGCAAATTGGGCATCAACCATATTCATATTTAATTTTTGAGGAGATTTAATTGCATTTTGAATTGCTTTCTTAGTTATTTCATTAAAAATAATTCTATTATTATCATTTTGAGGAATATTCAATATTTTTGAAACATGCCATGCAATTGCTTCTCCTTCTCTATCATTGTCTGATGCTAAAAATACTGATTTACCCTTAGCTTTATTTTTTAATTCTTTAACAGTTTTTTGTTTTCCTTTTAAAATTTCGTATTCAGCTTCAAGTGTATCCATATCAATCCCAAATTTTGAAACAGGCAAATCTCTCACATGACCCTTTGAAGCTATTACTTCATAATCTTTACCTAAATATCTTTTTATCGTTTTCGCTTTTGAAGGTGATTCAACTATTACTAATTTCAAAATACCGCTCCTATTTATTTATTATAATTATCATCAATATTTTTCATTAGAATTCTTCTATTTAAAAATCTATCATAATTACTCCAACTATAATTATCTCCGTTACTTTCTCTTTTTTTAATATCTCTGAACTGCGCTATTTTAGCATCTGAATTATCCGCCATATGAAGAAGTATAGCTTCATTGGTTTTAGGTAATACAGGAGAACCCCATTCCATTTCACCGTGATGAGATAATAACAAATGCTTTAATTCATTTGAAAGATATTTAGGGAAATTATCGATTTTATTAATCTTTTCAAATAACATTTCGCAACCAATAGCTATATGACCCACTAATTCTCCCTCATTAGTTCTATCTATGCCTGATGAAGTAACCATGTATTCTCTTATTTTACCAATATCATGAAGAATTGCTCCTGAAATTAATAAATCCCGATTTATTTCATCTTTATACTGTAATGAAAGAGAATTACATAATTTTGCTACTTCTAATGTATGTTCCAATAATCCTCCCTTATATGCATGATGAATTTTCATTGCAGCAGGAGAATCTACAAATTTTTGTATAAATTTATCATCGTCAACAAAAAATGAATTCAGTAATATTTTTAACAATTCATCATTAATTGATTCAATTAACAATAATAAATTCTGATATAATTCTTTTAAATTTTTTGATGAAATCGCCAAAAATCTCGAAGATTCATATTCTCCTTCCTTCAGAAGAACTATTTGTTCACCGTTAAAAATATTAAGTTGAAGCCTATCATCATATAAAACAATTTTTCCTGTAAACCTTGCAATGCTTCCGATATCTAACACTTGATCATGAAATTCAGCATTCCCCCAATCTATAGCTCTTATAATACCAGTTCTATCAGATAAAGTTAACAGAAGAAATTTCTTTCCATCTCTGGTTTCCTGTAATCTTTTTGAAATTACTTTTAAATCTACAACTACTTCCATACCTGGTTTTAAATCATTAATATAATTCATTTCATCGCCCTTTTTCTTGATATTCAATTGTTCTAATAAATCATTATTAAATTTATCTTTTAATTTCATTTTTTGTACCTCGTCATTTATTATCTTTCTTTATTTAGTATTTATATATCTTCTTTCTACTCTTTTACCTATTCTAGATGTTATTTCATAATTCAAAGTATTTATTCTTTCAGCTAAATTTTCTACTTCGATTTTTTCATTTCCCTGTTTTCCAAAAAGGACAACTTCATCTCCTATAGAAACTCTTTCATCAACACCTGAAATATCAACTACAAACTGATCCATACAAATTCTACCAATTATTGGACATATTTTCCCTTTAATAAGAACTTCACCGTTATTAGAAAATTTCCTGTCATAACCATCAGCATATCCAACAGGAATGGATGCTAAAATCATATTTTTCTTTGCGGTAAAAGCTCTTCCATATCCAACTGTATCGCTTTTCTTTATTTTTTTCAAATCAGAAATTATTGATTTAAATGACATAATTGGATTTATTTCTTTTAAAAACAACTCCGGAATCGCTTGAAGTCCATAACAGTAAATACCAAGTCTCACGAAGTTCTCATTTATATTTCTTTTTAAAGAAGCAGC
>CAZGZM010000072.1:3453-10035 GCA_964529955.1 uncultured Thermotogaceae bacterium | reverse complement strand
TAATAACTAATAACTATACATCCGGAGGTGTACCAGTGGACTATAAAGACACATTGAATTTACCCTCAACATCTTTTTCAATGAGGGCAAAGTTAGTATCAAAGGAACCAGAAAGACTTAAGAAATGGGAAGAAATGGATTTATATAATCTCGTTCAGGGAAAAATGGAAGGTGCGGATGATTTCATTCTTCATGATGGCCCTCCATATGCAAATGGAAATATTCATGTCGGAACAGCGATGAATAAGATTTTAAAGGATTTCATTGTCAAGTATAAGACAATGAGAGGATACAATTCTCCTTACGTTCCTGGATGGGATACTCATGGACTTCCTATCGAGCAGAAGGTAATGACAAATCTAGGAAAAAAAGCTAAGGAAAAATCAAAGGATGAAATTAGAAAACTTTGCAGAGAATATGCATCAAAGTTTGTCAATCTCCAGAGAGAACAGTTCAAGAGACTTGGAGTTAGAGGAGATTGGGAACATCCTTATTTAACATACAGTACAAAATATGAGTCAAAGGTTCTGGAAGTTCTCGGCGGTCTTGTTGAAAAGGGAAATGTATACAGAAACAAAAAGCCTATCTACTGGTGCACAAGTTGTGAAACAGCTTTAGCAGAGGCCGAGGTAGAATATCAGGATGATGAATCATATTCAATATATGTAAAATTCCAGGATAAAGATGACCCTTCAAAATATTACATAATATGGACAACAACTCCATGGACATTACCTGCTAATGTTGCTATTGCACTTCATCCTGCCTTTGAATATGCAGAAGTAAAGGTCGGAGAAGAAAAATGGGTCATGGCAAAGGAACTGGTTTCTCAGGTAATGGAAAAGGCTGGAATTGAAGATTATGAAATCTTTGAAACCAAAAAGGGTAACGAGTATGAAAATAATAAAGCTCAGCATCCTTTCATGGATAGAGAATCACTCATCGTAAATGCACTCTATGTGGAATTGGAGACAGGTTCCGGTTGTGTTCATACTGCTCCTGGTCATGGTGCTGATGATTATATCACAGGATTAAAATATCATCTTCCAATTTTAGCTCCAGTTGATGAGCAGGGAAAATTCACAGCTGAAGCCGGTGAAGATCTGGAAGGTTTATATGTTTTTAAAGGTAATGAAGTAATAAATGAAAAGTTAAAGAATTCCGGACATCTTGTAAGTTTAGATACATTCAAACACTCCTATCCTCATTGCTGGAGATGTCATAAACCAATAATATTTAGAGCTACCGAGCAGTGGTTCATATCAATAGATAAAAATAATCTTAGAAAAAATACTCTTGAAGCAATTAAAAAAACTAAATGGTATCCAAAGTGGGGAGAAAATAGAATTTCTTCCATGATAAGTGATAGACCAGACTGGTGTATTTCAAGACAAAGATCATGGGGTATTCCAATTCCTGCTGTAAAATGTACGAAATGCGGCAAAGTTCATTTAACAAAGGAAATAGTCGATTATTATGCAAGCAAAGTGGAAGAATTTGGAGCTGACATCTGGTTTGAATGGAAGCCTAAAGAGCTTCTTCCACCAAATTTCAAATGTGATGAATGTGAAGGAAATGATTTTGAATTGCTTCAGGACATACTCGATGTTTGGATAGATTCAGGATCATCTTATAAAGCTGTAGTTCAGCAAAATCCTTCACTTAGATTCCCTGCAGATGTATATATTGAAGGAAGCGACCAGCATAGAGGATGGTTCAATTCAGCTCTGACTCTTTCGGTTGGAAATGAAGGAATTGCACCATTCAAAGAAGTTATTACTCACGGATATGTTAATGACGAAAAGGGTCATAAAATGTCCAAATCAAAGGGCAACGTTGTTGATCCTCAAAAAATCAATGATAGATATGGAGCGGATATTTTAAGATTATGGGTTGCAAGCACTAATTATCAGGAGGATGTAAGAGCTTCAGATAACATAATCAGGCAGCAGACTGAAAACTACAAAAAGATCAGAAATACTTTGAGATATTTGATTGGAAATTTAGAGGGTTTTGATGTAGATAAAATAGTTCCATTTAAGGATATGCTAGAGATTGACAAATGGGCAATGATGAAAATAAATGAGCTTGTAAAAACAGTCACTTTCAGAATTGAAAACTATGAATTTTATAGAATGTTCCAGGCAGTTATGAAATTCCTCATTACAGACATGAGTGCGTTTTACCTTGATATATTAAAGGATAGGCTCTACTGTGAAGGAACTAATTCTTTAGAAAGAAGATCAGCTCAAACAGTATTACTTAAATTATTGGAAGTAATCACAAAAATTCTTACACCCATTCTTGCCTTTACAAGTGAAGAAGTTTACGAATATTTCCCTGAATCAATGAGAAAATATGAAACTGTTCAGCTAGAAAAATGGCCGGAATATGATGAAAAAATGCTGGATCTAGAACTGCTTGAAAAATACGAAAGAATAAATAGATTAAGGGAAGATGTTTTAAAGGCTCTTGAAATTGCAAGGAATGAAAAGAAGATTGGGAATCCCCTTGATGCTCATTTAAAGCTAAAGATAAAAGACGAAAAAATTATGGAAGATTTAAAAACAATATCTATTGAAAGCATTGCAGATATCTTTATAGTTTCAATGGTTGAGTTTACTGACACCGTAACACAATATGAAGGAAACGTTGCTATAATTGACGTACAATTTTCTGAAGGAGAAAAATGCGAAAGGTGCTGGAAGTATTCTAACGACACAGGAAAAAATGAAAAATATCCAGCAACTTGTCCTAGATGTACAAAAGTACTGGAAGACAATAAATAGGTGGTGTAATAATGAAAAGGTTTGCCTTATTGATTTTTGTTCTGGTGTTTTTTTCATGTAGCTTTTTCGGAAGCTATCTGGTGAAACCGGATGATAGTATTTCAATTTCTGTATTTAATCAACCTGACCTGTCTGTTGAAAGTAAAGTTGGCCCTGATGGATATATTTCAATTCCGCCTGTTGGTTCTTTGAAGGCATCGGGTAAAACAGTTGAGCAGATAGGGTCTGAAATAGTTAAGATGTATGAGAAGGAAAAGATATTTGCATCTGTTCCTTCGATAACTGTTTCTGTTATTAGTTACAGCCCCTACAAATATTATGCATTGGGGGAGTTAGTCAACCCTGGGTTAGTCGTTTCTTCTGAAGGTCAGATTACAATATCTCAATTAATCGGTTTAGCTTCAGGACTCAAGGAAACAGCAAATCTTTATAATACATTTATTATAAGATCAGATGGAAAAAGGGAATCAATGGATCTTTCTCTACTTATAGAAAATGGAGAAGGAGCATTTAAAGAGATTTACCCTGGAGACACTCTTTATGTTCCGGACGGGAAAAAAGATTGGATAAAGGTAATTGGAGAATTTAACAATCCAGGTCTTGTGAAATATACAACTGGATTGAAGTTGACGCAGCTCGTCGCGCAAGCAGGAGGATTGAAGGAAACTGCAAACGGAGAAGCAATAATTGTATTAACAGAAAATGATTCAAAAAGGCAAATCTATAATTTAAAAAATATATTAAAAGCAAGTGGGGAAAATCCAGAGTTATTTCCCGGTTGTACAGTATATGTTGATTCCAAGTTTGAAAAGGGAATTACCATTTTAGGAGAAGTTAATAATTCTGGAGTTATTTACAAAGAAGAACTTTCCCTTTTAAGTCTGATAGGTGAAGCAGGCGGACTAAAGGATACTGCTTCAAACAAGATAACTGTTATTGATTACGATAACAACATTATGGATGAAATTAATATAGTAGATATTTATTCAGGCAATCAAAAAGATCCTACTATTCTTATTGGGCAAACTGTTTTAGTTCCATCAGACGACGAAAGATTTGCATATATTATGGGAGAAGTAAAGAATCCTGGCATAAAGTATTTTATAAAGGATGAAAAAATGACTCTTGGGGTGTTACTTTCAAAGGGTGGAGGTTTAACCGGTGTTTCTGGAAATATTTATCTTGAATCAGAGGGAAAAAAGGAAGTAATTTCAAAGAGCTCAAATATAGATTTAAACGCTGCAATTCCTCAGGGAGCGATAATTAACGTAGAAAAGGTTGTTAATCAATACGTTTATGTTATTGCAGATAACAAGAGTAATCTTCTTGAATACCAGCCCGGGGATATGATAACTCTCAGAAAGGTATTATCAGAGCTTAATCTTCTTAACCTCGATCAGAAGGGAATAGTAACTGTTATAAATCCAGAAGGGAAAAAATCATATATATCAATTGAAGAACTCAAGACAAAGGATTTTACAGTAGAAAACGAATCTGTAGTACAGTATCCAGTTGAAATGACTAAGGTATCTGTTTTAGGTTCAGTAAAGTCAAGTGGAATACAGGAATTCCAGGTTGGTGAAACTCCTTATCTGACATCAGTACTTGCTAGAGCAGGTGGAATAATTGATAATGCAGATCTTGAAAACGTTCAGATAATTAATGGGCAGGAAAAATATGAATTCAATGTAGATATGATACTCAAAGGGATTTCAATTGATCCAGTGCTTGATAACAATACTATAGTTTATGTTCCTGAGATTCCTGAAAGATACGTATATTTAATAGGAGCAGAAAATGGTGGAAAGATTGTTTTCAATGATGATGAGAGTCTGACTTTACTAAATCTTTTAGCAAAGGTCAATCTCCAAATCGATTCTGATGAACAGATAGAAATAACGCTTCCTGCAGGAAATAGCTACAAATTCAAATTATCTGAAATAAAGAAAAATAATTTTGATCTTGAAATAGGAAGCGTGGTTAAATATCCAAAAATGCAGGAAGAAATCATAGTTATGGGGGCAGTAAAGAATCCTGGTTTATTTACATTCGATACTGATGAAGAAATGACCCTATTAAAAATACTATCTACTGCTGGAGGATTATTGAAAGAAGAAGCAAATTCTGAGAATATAAAAATATCTCTTTCTTCCGGAAAAACAAATGAGTATAATCTTAAAAATATAGAAAACGGAACAATAAAGGACCCAACAATAGAAGACGGTTCATTTGTTCAGATTCCATATTATGAAAAAGTGAAGGTTAATATTCTTGGTGGAGTAAACAAACCTGGAATAATTTCCTTTGAAAAAGACGAGAAACCAAATCTTGTAAATGCTATTGCAAAAGCTGGAGGATTAAGAAACGAATCAACAACTGATATAAAGATTGTTAATACTGACTCCCAAATAAGCTGGGAAAGATTACTTAATGGAGAAAACATTAGTTTAGTGAGCGGAGACACCATTTACGTTCCCGATTCCTCTGATATATATAGTTTTGTTTATGTTGTAGGCGAAGTTAAAAACCCCGGTAAGGTTGATTTCATGTTTGACGAAGATGTTAATGTGCTAAATTCAGTCAACAAAACTGGAGGATTGCTTAACACTGCTTCTACAAAGGCTCAGGTTATTTATCCAAATGGAACAGTAGTGAATGTAGATCTTAAACAGGTAATGGAAGGTAAGAGCGCAGCAGTTCCTAACGGTTCAACCATAGTAATAAACGAGGATGTAAGAAATATAACAGTTATGGGAGAAGTTAAAAACCCTGGAACTTATCTCTTCTATGTCGGTGATGAACCGACAATATACAATGCAATAGCAAAAGCTGGAGGATTCAAAGATTCAGATAATAAAGATAAAGTAGTTATTCAGAATGGAAATGAAAGACTGAATATTGAAGCAGATTCAATATATAGCAGTTCGGTTGTATTAATAGATAATTCATTTATATATGTAACTAAGCCTGAAACCATAAAAATAACTGTATTAGGCGAAGTGAATAATCCCGGGATTATTGAAGTAAAAGAAAGCGAAAATACATTGGGAAATATAATTGCTCTAGCTGGAAGCTATAAGGACGTCACTTCTGAGTTGAGCGTTTATTCTAATAATGGAATCCTCAAGAACAAAATCACTCCTGATAATTTACTTAAAGCAATAAATATGAAGCTTACGAATGGAGATACTGTATTTGCAGGAAGTCCTGGAGATGAATTCATAAGCATCCTTGGAGATGTAAACAAACCTGGGATATATAACATAAATGATTATGGTAGCTCGATGACATTAGACAAAGTAATAGCCATTGCTGGTGGATTGAAAAACCAGTTAACTACTGGGGAAATAATTATTAAAAACGAAAACGAAGAAAATATTTTCACTGCTACTCCTGAAAATCTCGATGAGTTAAGTGATATTGAAGTAGCTCCTGGTTCATATATCTTCGTGCCTACTAGAGAATTGCAGAAAGTGTATGTATTCGGGGAAGTTGGCAATCCTGGAGTAGTTCAATATACTGATAAAATGACTGTTCTCGAAGCTATATTAGAAGCAGGGGGACCAACCTCTGATGCAGAAACAACTAATGTTATGGTATTTGAAAACAATATCAATGCCGATCCTTTATCGATAGACCTCAAAGGATCTGAAGGCATAGCTGTATCAGGAAATTTAAAAATAGCATCAGGACAGATAATTTATGTTCCTCAATCAGCATTAGTTAATGTGAAAGATATAATGAGCATAATCGCAAGCGCTATGGGACTGATATCAAGCGTAATTGGGTTGGC
>CAZGZM010000072.1:492-3353 GCA_964529955.1 uncultured Thermotogaceae bacterium | reverse complement strand
TAACTTATTTAAGGAGTGAATTAGAGATAAATATCAAATACAATCAATTAAATGTTTGGTAAAGAAGCATGGATTTAGTTGTTGAAGTTTACAAAGAAACTGAATTTTTCCCAAAAGATGAAATATATGGAATAATCAGTCAAATAAGAAGAGCTGCTGTTTCAGTTCCCTCAAATATAGCAGAGGGATTTGGAAGATCAAGTACTAAGGAGTATATTAATTTTATAAATATTTCCTGCGGGTCTCTTTTAGAGCTCTCTATCCAACTTGAAATTTCATATAGATTGAAGTACATTAGAAGAGAAAATTATGAAAAATATATGGATGAAATAGAAATTATTCACAAAATGTCTAATGCATTAAAAAGATCATTAAAAGAAAAATTGACTAAACACTGAACACGAAGCACTAAACACTAATCACTAATCACTATTTCCGAAGGAGCATTAAATGAGCGATAATAACAATATTCAAAACCAAATACCTGATCAGGAATTTGTTGAAAATGAATTAACTTTGAGTGATATTTTTAGAATTTTTAAGAGAAGATTCTGGATTTTCTTTCTTGTAGTTGCTATAACTGTTGTGATTACAGGAATATATTTATTTTTCTTTACTGTACCAATTTACCAGGCTTCAGTAACTATAAAGATTGATCCAACTTCTCAATCTTCATCGCTTGATGATATTTTTTCTTCGTCTTTATACGGGTCATCCAATGCTGATATAAGCACTGAGATAGAGCTTATAAAGAGCAGAGGCAATTTTGAAAAGGTAGTAGATGAATTAGAATTAGTAAAAAAAATGTACACTCCAGAAGAATTTGCAGAAATGAGAGAAGAGGGACTAAGTACTGAAGATATTAAAGAAAGTCTTGTAAGATCTCTTCCTGGAATGGTAACAGTATCTCCTGTAAAGGATACAAGAATAGTAAAGATATCTGTTCAAAGTCCTGATAAAGCTTTAGCAAAGGATATTGCAAATAAATTAGCAGATGTTTACAACCTCCAAATGGCAGATTTAGCCAGAAGAGAGTTAACAATAAGAGTTGATTTCATAAACAAACAAATTCCTTCGCTTGAAGAAGAATTGAATGAAGCAACAGATGAAATGAGATTGTTTAAAGAAAAAACTGGAATCTATGTTCTTGAAGATCAGGCATCATGGCTTTTAAATATGCTTTCAAAATATGACACTCAGTACACTGATACTCAACTTTTATTAGAAGAAGAAAAGGCAAAACTTCAAATATATGAAGAACTTGTTGAAGAATTTGAAGATGATAAGGGAGAAAGTCTCAACTCAAAGTGGATAAGAACATCACAGTCTCTTTCTATGAATCCTATTATAAGTCTGCTTCAGAGCAAAATAACAAATTTAAAGGTAGAACTTGCTAGCCTTGAAGAGCAGTACACTCAAACAGATCCTAGAATTAAAGGAATAAAGGCTCAAATAGTTGAAGCTGAAAGTCTTATTGAAGAAGAAGTTGAAAAATATATAGTATCTGGAGAAAGTTTGTCTATAAATCCTGAGTACCAAAATATAATTCAGGGAATAATCTCCGCTGAAACATCCCTTCTAGTAATCCAATCATCCTTAGATGCAATAGATAATATGAGATCAACATATCAGTCAAAACTTGATGAACTTCCTTCACAGGAGCAGGAATTGCTTGAATTGACAAGAAATATAAATATTTTGGAAAGCTTATATACTTTGCTTCTTACGAAAAATGAAGAAGCAAAGATAAATGAAGCATCTATTGCCGGAAACTCTGTGATAATAGATGCTGCAATTATTCCAATTTCAGCAGTAGCACCTAACAAAAAACTTACACTCGCTATTGGTGGGGTGTTGGGAATATTTTTAGGGATTCTATTAATATTCATATTGGAATATGCTGACAAATCTATAAGAAGCGAAAAGGAAGTTGAGCATATTACAGGATTGAATACAATTGGAAGAATCCCTCTGTTAAAAGATACAAAAGATGAAATTGTTTTAAGAAGGAGCATAAATTCTCCTGAAGCAGAAGCGTTTAAAATAGCAGCAAGCAATATAAATTACTCTCTCGGTGATAAAAATTCAGTTGGAATAACCTCTTCCTTAAAGGGAGAAGGCAAAACTATTTTAGGTGCTAATATTGCATACGCTTTATCAGAGAATAATAAAAAGGTTTTGTTTGTCGATTTGGATTTCAGAAGACCGAGAATTGAAAAAGTATTTGGGATTAAAAAACATGAAAAGGGAATATTATCTGTTTTACTTGAAGACTATCCAGTAGAGCAGGCGATATACGAAATAAAAAAGGATTTATATATTTTACCCTGCGAAAGAGTTCCCTCTAATCCTACTATGCTTTTATCATCTGATAAACTTGAAGAATTACTGAAAGATCTGGAAGAAAAATATGATAAAGTTGTTTTAGATATGCCTCCTGCACTAATTGTTTCAGATGTATTAGTAGCATCCAGAGCTATCGATGCTTTTTGTCTTGTAGTAAATCCTGAAGAATCTACAAAGGATTCATTGAGATTAACCATAAAAAATCTGATGACAGGAAATGTAAATTTAATTGGAACAATCCTTAATGGATCAACCGAAAAGAATTCTGATTACTACTACTATTACTATTATTACTATTATCAGGAAGACAGTGCAGGAAAAAAGAAGAGAAGAAAAAAGAGAAAGAAATAATATAACGAAATAATTAATAAGTAAAAAAAGTACCAGTTAATTTCATTGGTGCTTTTTTTATTAATATCTTAAAAATCCCAATGATATAAATTTAAATTATTTTGAAAACAAATGTTAAAATCTGGATATTTGTAACATAAGAAGTCAATAATTAATATATAATT
>CAZGZM010000072.1:0-482 GCA_964529955.1 uncultured Thermotogaceae bacterium | reverse complement strand
AAAAAAAGAAAGAAATAAAAATCTAAATAACATTTTATAGTTATAAGAAGGGTTGAGTTAACCCTTCTTTTTTATTTTAAATCAGAAAAATAAAATAAAATATCAATTATATCTGTGCTTCTTAACATATTAAATAATAATATGTGATATATATATAAATATAGAGTTAATAATAATTTTTATGTATTAATAATACATATTTATTAAATAAAGTAAGAATATAGGAGGAATATAATGAAATTTAAACTAAAATTAATAGTTTATCCGATGTTTTTAATTTTTATTCTTTTACTTTTTGTAGGATGTACTCAAACTACTCCCCCGGTCCAAAAGACGGTTAATTGTCCTAAAAATTTGAAGTTATATTTAGGAATAAATAAAAATTCTTTTTCATGGGAGTCGAATAATGAGAGTACAGCTGTTAGTTATGAAATATATCGAAACGATGAATATGTAATGAATACAGAAGCTTTAGAATATAT
>CAZGZM010000071.1:0-10169 GCA_964529955.1 uncultured Thermotogaceae bacterium | reverse complement strand
AATTGGGATAAAAATGGCGATAGGAGCTTCAAGAAAAAGAATATTATCTGAATTTCTAGTTGAAAGTATAATGATAACCTTTATTGCTGGAGCTATTGGAGTCTTCCTGGCATGGTTGTTAACAAATAGTATTGAGCGCATTGCATCTGGTATGAATTTGAGCGCTAGATTGAGTCCTGAGATTACTTTAATTGCTTTTGCGGTTTCAGCAGGAATAGGTTTAATATCTGGACTCTATCCAGCAAACAAGGCATCTAGACTTAGCCCTATAGAAGCATTAAGATATGAATAGTATTATAGCTAGTTACGACTAAGAGCTTTTTCATATTGTATATTATTTTTTGTTAGATTTTATTATTTCTCTTCTTGTTCGCAAGAAGAGTTTTTGTTTAAATCTTTATTTTCTATATCAGCATTTACTTGTTTATAAATTGGAAAGACTATATAATTGAATAAATAGCTTATGATATGAGGTGTAGAGATGATTGTAAAACCTACAAGGAGATCTTTTGTATTGAGATATTTTATTTATATTTATTTTTTTATTTTGTCGATCTTTATGATTATTTTCTTTAATTTTGAGAAAGCTTTTGCTCAAGGAAATTTTTATTTAATTATTATTGTATGGTCCGTTCTAACTTTACTTCCAGCTTTATTGCTCGGGTTTAAAAGAAGAAGAGTTAAAGTTTTCATAGTTCCAATAATACTAAATTTGTGTGGATGGGGATTAAGTTTATTTGTATATAATCTTTTTGATTTAGAGAAATCTTCTTTTTTTAAGAATATTTTAGTGCATATTGTTTATAATGGACCTTACTATGTATTTTTGTTTGTAAGTGTTGTAGCAATTGTTATTTTTGAGATTTATAGATTATCTTTTAAATATGTTATCGACGAAGATGGTATTAAAATTAAATATGGTATTTTCTCAAATAATGAATTGAGTTTGCCATATGAAACTATCACAGAGGTTCATCTAAGTCAGAAATTTTTTGAAAAAATATTAAAAGTTGGTAATATTATCACATTAACACCTACTCAAATAAGAACGGGAAGCAGAAAAGTGAGTGGTGGGGTTGTAGTTGGAAAAGATGGGTCTTCAGTTCTATATGGTGGGGGAACTTCTGAAAGGGAAATCGTTGAGGATCCCAGGGACTGTATTTACGGGGTTTCTTATCCGAATAAACTATATTCTCAAATAAGTGAGATGCACAGGAATGATCTAGATAAATAATGAAAGAATATTACGAAAACTTTATCCCTTTTTTTAAAGAGGATACTGTTTCTTTTTGCGAAGCCTTTTATAATAAGGAAGAGAAAACAAAGTTCAAGGAAATATGTGAAATAATTGAGATATTTACTCATCATAAATTTCTGGGTATTTCAAAATCTATTCAGGAGAAATATATTGAATATAATCCTGATGTAGAAAAATATTTTAATTATAATAAAACATTTAAAAATAAAAGAAAAATTTTTCTTGAAGAAATAAGAGGATTATTAGTTAGAGCTAATTATAATAAAGTATCAGACGAAAAGTTAAAGGAAGCTATTTTAAAAAGTTCTCCATGGGGAATAAATTTTAAAATAGATTTTGACAAATTGGAATTTTATGAGTTGTATTATAGAGGGGAAAGAGAAGATAGAATTACTAAGAAAAAATTCTTAAAGAAAAGAAATTATGAATTTGAAATATTTTCAAGAATTGTTTTTATTTTCAAACCAAAGGAAGAGATTAAAGTATTTGAAAACGTTTTAAGTAGTGAAAAAATTTATATAAAGGTATTTAAAAATGTTCCTGAATTGGATTTAGAAATGATTTTTCCAAGCAGAAGAATAAAGATTAGAAGAATTGATATTGCAAAGGTATCCCTTCCTCTTATAGGCGGAATAGGCTTCTCCATTTATAAATTTTTATCTTTTCTTCTATCAAGTGGTTCTGATCCTAATATATGGTTTCAAATATCATTTTGGATTGTTTTATTTGGTTTGTTCAGCTATTCATTGAGATCATTCACCGAATATAAGAGTTTGGTAGAGAGGTATCTTAAGAATCTTTCTACAAATCTTTATTTGCAGAATTTAAATAATGGAGCTGGAGCGATTACATATTTGATAAACGAAGCAGAGATTCAGGAATTCAACGAAATGATTATTTTATACTCCTTTTTATATAAAAGAAAGAGAATAAAATTTGATGAAATAAATTCTTTAGATAAAGAAATAGAAGATTATTTTAAAAAAACTCAAAATAAATTCTTCGATTTTGAGTCGGATGATGCTTTAAAAAAGTTAAGAGATTTTAATTTAATTATTGAAGATAATAAATATATTTCTGTAAAAGAATTGAATGAATCTTTATTATGTATTGATAAAAAGTGGGATAATATATTTAAGTACTGGAAAAATGATTGATAACAAGAAATTTCGAAAAAATAGCCGAATATATTTGTTTGTTTTTCGTTATTTAAAAAAAGTAGGTATCCATGAGTATAATAAGAGAAATATCACAGAACTTTAAAAAAGGTTTTTCAGACGAAGTGATTTGTGAAAATATAAAATTGATTTCAAAAAAATTTGATATAAAAAGTTTATTTGTGCTTTTTATAAGTGAAGAGAATGATATCTTTCTTTGTTCAGAGAGTGATCGTCATGAAGAAATGTCTTTTGAGGGGAAAAAGAAGATGTTTTATGATACAGAGAAGTTATTTGAATCTTCAGCTAAAGAATCAATTTTATTGAACAAAAGCGAAATTCAGAGTTTTTATAAGAATCTGATTATTATCTCGGAGATACTACCAGATAAACTATTTAAGATAGATTTCTTATCCTTTAAAGGGAAATTCTATGGAGCAGTTTTTTCTTCAATGGATAAAGATGAAATTGAAAATTCTTCAGCTAACAATGTGATAGATTTTTTTGTAAACCAATTAAATGTATATAAAGAAATAGACTTTTTAAAAAACGAAATAAAAATAACTAGTGAAAAAATTAAAGCTTTACATTCAATTGCTTTGAAGATAGAGAAAGGAAGCACAGAACAAGAAGTAATAAATCTTGGAGAAATCGCTATTAAATCAATACTGAAATATGATCATTACACATTCGATTTAGTTGAAGGAAATGTTTTCGTTGTTAAAGCAGATTCATTTGATGATGGGGTAAACAAGTCCAATTATTCGTTAAATGAACCTGGAATTGCAACTAAAGTTTATAAAACAAAAATTCCCAATTTATCTGGAGATTTACAAAATGATCCAGAAGCAGATCCTACTTCGGATTTATTTAGATCTGCAATTACACTTCCTATAGGTAATATTGGAATCTTTCAGGCTATTTCTTATAAAAAACATGCTTTTTCAAAACAGGATATTGAACTAACCGAATTGGTAATTTCAAGTATTGGAGAGGTTATAGAACGAATAAGAAAAGAATCAGAAATTAAATATATGAGTTATCATGATTCATTAACTAATTTATTAAACAGAACTTTTTTAAAAAAAGAGCATGGTTCTATAGATAGATTTAACAACTTACCAATAGCTGTTATTCTGGGTGATGTAAATGGACTTAAAGTAATAAACGATGCTTTTGGACATAATTTTGGAGATAAACTTCTTAAGAAGTTTTCTCAAATTTTTCTTAAATGTTGTAGAAATACTGATATAGTAATTCGTTTAAGTGGAGATGAATTTCTTTTCTTTTTACCTGGAACCAACTATGAACGGGGGCTGGATATAATCTATAGAATGGAAAGAGAGTGTGAAAAGGTGAAAGATTTACCAATTCCTCTTTCAATTTCCTTTGGGATAAGTGTAAAAACTGAAAGGAATCAGAAAATTTCAGAATTAATTGAAATAGCTGAAAATGAAATGTATAAGAAAAAATCTGTTTTAGGTTTGAAGGCGAGAAAAAAGATTATAGAAGTATTAAAGAAAAGAGCTGAAAGAGTGGCTGAGCTAAAGTGTAAAAATCTTGCTTTAATTAAAGATATTTCTTTAAAAATTGCAAAGGAATTAAAATTTACTGAAGAAAAGAATCAATTACTACAAAAATTTATAGATCTACATGAAATAGGCGAAATAACCATGGAAAAAAACATTAACTTAAAAAATGAAGAAGAATATACAAAAGAAGAATGGGAAATTGCATTAAGGCATCCTGTTAAAGGATATAGTATTGCTCGGGCAAACGATGAAACAGTCAGTATTGCTGAAGATATTCTTTCTCATCATGAAAAGTGGGATGGATCGGGATATCCTAGAGGAATATCAAAGAATAAAATACCAATTAATGCAAGAATAGTGGCTATTTCCGAACACTATGAGAGAAAGGTTTATGGAAGAAGCTATTTAGAACCGCAAGAAAAAAATGTTGTTTTATCAGAAATAAAAGAATTGTCAGGTAGCTTTTTTGATCCAAATCTTGTAGAAATATTTTTAAAAATAATTTAACCAGGAGGTATATTGTGAGGAAGAAAATTATTTTAGTTTTATTTGTAAGTATGTTTTTTTGTTTTTCATTTGCAGCTAAAGTAAGCATTATTGACGGAGCATCTGAATTTCAAATAAATTTGGATTCTACTAATACCGAATTAAACTACACACCGGGAGCAATAATTATTATTGAATTGGAATCGAACCCTACCACAGGATATGAATGGAATTTGGTGAAGAATTCTGATCAAAATCTAATTCTTACTGTAGATAATTTTTTCATACAAAATAATGAAAATAAAAAATTATCAGGAGTAGGTGGAATACAAAAATATATAATTCAAACTTCTGCTGAATCTGGAGAAAACAATCTGATTTTTGAATATAAAAGAGAATGGGAAAAGGAAGAGAATCCTAATCAATTTCAAATAAAACTCATTGGAGAAATGAGTAAAGCTATCTTACCTATTTATAATTTGGAAGGTTCCTTTGACGATGATAGTGGAAAGATTGAATTAGAGTGGGAATACACGGATTCTTATGATTATTTTAAAATATATAGAAAGGTTGATGTAGGAGATTATTATTTTAAATTTATAAATATTTCTTCAGACAAAACATTTACAGACGGACCAGTTGCACATCCTGGTTCAAGACACTATGGTGTTTCAGTTGTTTCTGACGGTATTGAAAGTGATATTGAAATAATTCAAGTAAATGTAGAGTAGTGATAAATTAAAATATTTTTCCAGGGTTTAAAATACCCTTTGGATCGAATACTTTCTTAATTCCTTTCATAATTCTTATTTTTTCTTTGCTCATAACTATAGGTAAATAAGGCTTTCTTTTTAAGCCTATCCCGTGTTCTCCTGATAGTGTTCCACCCAAAGCAAATGTTTTTTTGTAAAGATCCATTAATGCTATATCAATTACTTTATTCCAATCTTCTATACTTCTTGAGTGATTCAGAAATGTGACATGGATATTCCCATCCCCAGCATGTCCAAAATTAATACAATCTAACTCATATTTTGTTGAAATTGATTTTACTGAATACATTAGTTCTGGAATTTTGTTTATTGGAACAACGACATCTTCCATACAGAAATCTTTATAAAAACTCGAAACTGCTTCAGCAATGGATTTTCTTGCTTTCCATATTTTACTTCTTGTTGTTTTATTATCTGCTACAAATACCTCTAAAGCTCCGTTTTCTAGACAATATTTTCCGATTCTTTCATATTCATCAGCTAAGACTTCTTTATCATTTCCCTCAAGTTCGATTATTAAATGAGCTCCTGAATCTGAATAAGGTAATGTCGAATTCAAGTACTTTTCCGTAAGTGTTAAAGAAGAATTATCCATAAATTCAATTGATGTTGGAATTACCTTTGATTCGATGATCATCTTAGGAACAAATTCAATTGCTTTTTCTACCGTTTTAAAGGGTACCAATAAATCTACAATATGTTTAGATAATGGAATGAGTTTCAAAATTATCTTTGTGACTATACATAATGTTCCTTCAGATCCCACAATTAGACTTACTAGATCGTATCCGGTAACATCTTTAACTAGTTTGCCTCCAAACCATTCTATTGATCCATCAGGCATCACTGCTTCTAAAGCCATTACAGAATCACCAGTTGAACCATATTTTATTACTTTATTACCTCCAGCATTTTCTGCTACATTACCTCCGATAAAAGAAGCGTCACTACTACAGGGATCACCTGCGTATAAAAGCCCCTTTTCTTTTACCCTTTTTTGAATTTCATCTGGAATTACACCAGGTTCAACAGTTATTGTAAGGGTTTCTTGATCTAGTTCTATTATTTTGTTCATTTTTTCTGTAGATAAAACAATTCCACCCATTAAGGGAACTGCTCCTCCAGATAAACCTGTTCCTGCAGATCTGGGGGTGACTGAAATATTATTTTCTGAGCAGTGTTTCATTATTTCTGATATTTGTTCTTTAGTTTCTGCAAAGATAACTAATTCCGGTAAATGTTTATATTTTTCTCCGGGAACTTCATCGTGAGAATAAGTTTCTAGTTTTTCTGGATCATTCGATACGTTTCCCTTTCCAACAATTTTAATAAAATAATCTATATCATTTTTTTCTATTTTTTTAAACATACTATAACCTCTTTTTGTTTTTTATTGAAAGGATTATTTTTGGAACAATTTCAAATAAATCTCCAACAAACCCAATATCACATACATTAAATATTGAAGCATCGGGATCTTTATTTATGGCAATTATGAATTCTGAAGTTTGCATTCCAGCCAGATGTTGGACGGCTCCGGAAACACCAATTGCAAAATAGACTTTTGGGGATACTACTTTTCCGCTTAATCCTACTTGATGAGGATATTCCATCCATTTAGCTTCAATAGTGGGTCTTGATGCACCAATTCCACCGTTTAAAAGATTAGCAAGATTATGTAAGGGTTCAAAATTTTCGGCTCTTTTTAATCCCTTTCCACCTGCAACAATAACGTCAAGATCTTGAATGTTCTTTTCATCACTGCTCAGTTCTTTAAATGATATGTTTTTGATTTTGCTTTCGAAAAGTTTATTATCAAGATTTAAGTATTCTATTTTTCCACTTTTCTCATTTCTTTCTGGTATTGGAAAATTCTTAGGTCTTACAGTTGCCATTTGAGGTGTGTGATTTGGAGTTTTTATAGTTGCCATTATATTTCCTCCGATTGCTGGTCTTGTTTGTAATAAAAGACCTGAGGATTCTTCAATATCCAAACCAGTACAATCTGCTGTTAAACCTGTATTTAATTTCCCAGCTACTGCTGGTAAAATAGTTCTTCCAGTAGTTGTAGCACCGCATAAAACTATTTCAGGAACTGTTATTTTAATTACATGACTCGATATATTAATATATATTTCCTGATTGAATGAAAATAAATTCTTGTTTTTAATACAAATGATTTCGTCTGCCCCAAAGCCAAAGAGATATTCTGGATCTTTATCTATAGAATCAAAAAGCAAAAGAACCTTTACGTTAATACCCTTTTTATCAGCCAGTTCTCTTGCCTTTCCAATAAGTTCATATGTTACTCTGAGAATATTACCTCTTCTTACTTCTCCTAACACTAATATATCCTTTGCCATAATTGCTCCTTTATATTATTGACATTTCTTCTAATTTTTTAGCTAAATCATCAATACCTTTATCTATTTCTGAACCTTTATAGATAGAACTTTTTCGCTGGATTTTAGGAGTATATATTTTTGTTACTCTTGTAGGAGATCCCTTTAGACCAAGATATTTTTCTTCAATTAGAAGTTCTTTAGCGTTTATTAATTTACTCTCATATTTTCTTGCTTTTATTTTACCTGCTAAATTTGGAATGGATGGTTCATTGATATTTGATAAAACAGTTAATAAGCAAGGAAATGGTAAAAATTGTTTTTGATAACCATCTTCAAGGGTTCTTGTAACCTCCAAGCCTTTTTCCTTTAAAGAAATGCTTGTTATATAAGTTGAAAAGGGTATCTGTAGCATTGATGCTACTTCAGGACCTACCTGACCTGTTTCACCATCAATTGCTTTTTCACCTGCAAGAATCAAATCAAAATGACCAATACTTTTAATAGCATTTGCCAAAACTAGAGAAGTAGCCCAGGAATCAGAACCAGCAAATTTCCTATCAGAAACTAAATATCCCTCATCAGCGCCCATTGCTATAGCTTCTTTAATAGCTTCTACAGCATTTGAAGGCCCCATTGTTATAACTGTCACTTTGGAGGAAACTTCCTTGGAAAGCTTCAAAGCTTCCTCAATAGCATTCAAATCAAGTGGATTAATAATAGTTCCTAAACCTTCTCTTAGCATAGTTCCAGTTTTTGGATCTAGTTTCACATCATCAGTATCTGGAACTTGTTTTATCAAAACAACTATATTCATATTTTTCTCCTATTTCTCATTGCATTTTTTGCTAACTGAATTTCAATATCTTTAATACCTTCAGTTAATTTTATATTGTTAATTTCATTATGGATTTTTTCTTTAAAAGAAAAAAGAAAATCTTTATTTTTAAAAATGCCACCCATATAAACTAATTCGGGATCTTTTATTTCTAATTCATTTATTACTTTCTTTATTCGCTGAATGTTCCTGGATATTGATTTTTTTATTAATTCCTGTATATAAGTATTTTTTTCTTTTAGAAAATCAAATGATAAAGAGGCAACTATATTTCTTTTCTCAGGATTGTAAAAATCAGTAATAATTTCTCTTGGAGATAAAGGCAATTTTTTCTTTACAATATCGAATATTTCTTTATTATTTGATATTCCATCAACATATCTAAGGTATTCCATTATGATTTCCTTTGAAAACCAAAAACCACTACCTTCATCATCTAGAAGGTAGCCCCAACCCCCAGCTCTAGATATTTTTCCCTCGTTTTTTCCAAGTACAATGGATCCAGTTCCACATATTATTAATATTCCATTGGAATTAGGAAAATTAGCATAAAGAGAACCTTCGGCATCTGTGAAAATATTTGCAGAATTGCATTTCTTCAGATTATTTGATATTATTTTCTTCAATTCTTTTTTTTGGTGTGCAGCCCCAATTCCTGCCATAGCAATAGATACTGACTCAACCTCATCAAAATCAAGATTTATTTTTTTAAAACAATCATTAATATATTCATTAGATGCAGATGTAAAATTTAAATTTCCCTTTACTGATTTATGATATATTAAATCCCCATTCGAATTAATAACAGCTATTCTAAAATTGCTTCCTCCTGCATCAATACCAATGTATTTTTTCATTTATTTTTTAATTACCCTTCTTATAAATCCCTTTTCCTTATTCAAAAGAGATTTTGCTTCCCCGGAATTAACTCCCAGAAGGATTTGTACAATTGCATTTTTTGCATTCCAATTTGAATTAATTAATTTTTTTTCTGCTGTTTCTTCACTACATTTTGTTGCTTCACATACAATACTTATGGCTCTTATTTTCAATTTTTCATTAGTTGTTACAACATCAACCATAAGATTTTCGTATACTTTTCCCATTTTTACCATTGAAGCTGTACTTATCATATTTAGAATTATTTTATCTGCTGTACCTGCTTTTAGCCTTGTGGAACCAGTTAATACTTCTGGCCCTGTTACAGCATTAATTGATATATCACATAAACTTTTCAATTCAGGATTTGAAACATTACAGATTAAAACTGACTTGCTATTTAGTTGTTTAGAATATAAAAAGCCACCCTTAACAAATGGAGTGCGACCGCTTGCTGAAATTCCAATTAGTATATCATTTTTAGTGAAATTTATTTCTTTAAGCATTTTTATAGCCTGTTCCTCACTATCTTCGGCTTTTTCAACAGCTTGAAACATAGCTTCTTTTCCACCGGCCATTAAAAAGGTAAAAAGACCCTTTGGAACATTAAAAGTAGGTACTGTTTCAACTGCATCAACTATTCCAAGTCTTCCGCTGGTACCAGCACCAATATATATTACCCTACCACCACTTTCCAGGGATTTTATAACAAGATCAACAGATTTCTTTATTTCAGGAATACATTTTTCTATTTCATAGGGTATTAATTTATCCTCTTCATTCATGAGCATTAAAATTTCTTTAATGCTCAAAGAATCTAAATTCATAGAGGAAGTATTTCTTTTTTCAGTTTCTAAATTTTTCATTTTTTCCTCCAATAGAAAATTGGTATAATGTAATTACA
>CAZGZM010000070.1:6452-10171 GCA_964529955.1 uncultured Thermotogaceae bacterium | reverse complement strand
CAGGGAACCCCATATATTTTTCAGGGTGAAGAAATTGGAATGACAAACGTTCATTTTTCTTCCATTGAGGATTACAGAGACATAGCAACTATAAACCTTTATTATAAAGAAAAGGAAGCAGGACTCGATGAAAATCTTTTAATGAAAGGTATTCATTATCATAGTAGAGATAATGCAAGAACACCAATGCAGTGGACTTCAGATGAAAATGCAGGATTCACAAATGGAAAACCATGGATTAAAGTTAATCCAAACCACATGGAAATAAACGTAGAAAAGGCATTAAGCGATAATGATTCAGTTTTTTACTATTATCAAAACTTGATAAAACTGAGAAAAAAACACGAAGTAATCGTTTATGGAAAATTTGAAATAATAAACGAAAAGGATCCAGATGTTTTTGCATATACAAGAACAGGAGAAAATGAGAGATTATTTGTTATCTTGAATTTTTCTGATAAGTACGTGAAATTTAAACCAGAAATAGAAGAAAGATACGATAATATAATTATTTCTAATTATAAAGATATTGAGCCTTCGAATGGAGAATATCATTTGAGACCCTATGAAGCCAGAGTATATTTGAAGAAAATTTAAATGATAATATTTACAGCTTAAAAAAAGAGAGGCTTTTGGCCTCTCTTTAATATTTTTAAAGTATTTTTATTCCTTTACTCCCCCAGCAGTTAATCCTCCAATGATATATTTTTGAAGAGCCAGAGTGAATATGATAATAGGAATCAAAATAATCGTTCCTGCTGCAGCGAGTTGTCCCCATTTCGGAGCATATTGGCCCATGAAGCCTTGAACTGCTATAGGAGCGGTCTTTGTTGTATTTCCTGTTAAAACTAAAGCATAGATATATTCGTTCCATGACATTATAAAAGCAAAAACAGCTGCAACAACTAACCCAGGGGATACCAATGGTAAGAAAATTTTCCAGAATATTTGTCTTTTATTACAACCATCTACAAGAGCAGCTTCTTCATATGATTTTGAAATAGATGCAAAAAATGGTAACAGTAACCAGATGACATATGGAATATTAAAGCTCGAATAGGCTAGAATAAGTGAAATATAATTATCGGTCATGGACAGAAAATCAAACATCATGAAAAGTGGAACAGCAAGAGCTATCTGAGGTATCATTCTTGAAATTAAAAATGAATACGACACCGTTTTTCTACTTCTGAACATAAATCGAGCTATACCATATGAAGCCATTGATCCCACAATAAGTGAAATGAATGTTGATGTCAATCCAACAATTAAACTATTCTTTATAGAAGGTAAAAAATCACTCTTTTGAAAAACTAATTCATAACTTCTTGTGGAAAATTTAAAATCGAAGGGATTGCTGTTTCTTATATCCAGATCCCTTTTAAATCCATTTGAAATAACTATATAAATTGGAAATAATTCAATAATAACTATAATTAAAGCTAATGTAAATAAAAACCATTTTTTTCTTTTACTGAATTTTTTCATATGATATTACCTCCTACATCTTGTCTATATCCATATTTTTCCTAACAAGTGTTAAAGCAAAAATTATGGATATGATGATTAAAACTACCGCCATTGCGGAGGCATATCCAAGCTTTCCAAATTCGAAGGCCTGTTTATGTATATACAATGAGAATAACATTGTTCCATTTCCCGGACCACCTTTAGTCATAACATATACTTCAGAAAATATTCTTAGAGCATCAATCACTCTTAGAAGAATAGCTGTAGTTATTGTAGATCTGAGCATTGGAAGCGTTATAGAAAAAGTTTTCCTGAAAAATCCTGCTCCATCAAGATCAGAAGCTTCGATTATATCCTTTGGAATTGAAACTAATCCAGCAAAAATAATCATGAACATAAAGGGCCACATTCGCCATATATCCTGTACTATTACAGCAGCATAAGAAAGAGTCTTATCAGCTAAGATTCCATCGGGAAAATTAATACCTATCATTGATAGAAGATAATCAATTGCTCCATATCTTGGTTGAAGCATGAGTCTCCATGTTAACCCTGATAAAACAGGTAAAATGAATACCGGAAGCAAAAGAAGTGTCCTGAATAATTTTGATAATGGAAATTCATTATTGAATAAAATTGCAATAAAAAATCCTATTACTAGTTCTATTGGTATTGCAATGAATATAAATCCTAACTGTAATAGTAAAGAATGCCAGAATTCACTATCCTGGAACATGGTCAGGTAATTCTGAAAACCAATGAATTCTCGTGGATTTGATTCACTTACTACTTGAGGCCAATTAAAAAAGGAAGTGAATCCTCCATAAATTATTGGAAAAACCAAAACTACACTAACAATAATAATAGCTGGAAGAAGAAAATATAAAAAAGAAGAAATTCCCTTTCGGGAATTCCTTCTCATTGTAGTGCTATTACTTTTCATATTTGTCGAGTATTTCCTGTATTTCAACGACCATATTATCAACTGCTTCTTCAGCTGTTACTTCCTCTGTAACCGCTGCTAACCAATTGAGTTTTATTTGTTCTGATACTTCTGGATAATATGTTGCTCTGTTTGGTCTACTTACTGCATAGATTCCTGAATCTGCCATACCCTGATACCATGGTTTTTCAGCTAATAACTTTGGATCTGTCAAAAGATCTGTTCTTACAGGTGTCATTCCTGATTCTGCTAAGACCATACCTGCATCATGTGAATTTAACCAGTATGAGAATTCTGCTGCTTCTGCTAATTTGTCTGATGCTTCTGGAATACCGAGTATCCAACATCCTCTTACTGCAGCTCTCTTTGCTGGCCCTGCTGGGGGTGCTGTGTAGACTATTTGTCCTACCACCAATGATTCGTCTTCGTTTTCATGACTTGGAATTATTCCTGGCCACTGGAACATTGAAAATACCAATCCATCACTAAATGCTGCGATTCTTTCAGCGTGTCCCATGTTCTTTGCTCCAGGAGGTGAGAATTCCATTAAGTCTTTATAGAATTCAATTGCTTCTACTGCTTTTTCTTTATCTAAAGCTACTTCGTATTGTCCATCCACCATTTCTAATACAGGTGTTCCAAATGCTTCGAAGAACAAAACTGCTTCACATGTTGCCCCTTCTGAACTGCTTGTGAAAGGTGCGAATCCATAAATTCCCTTATCAACGAAATATTTGCTCATATCGAGTAACTGTTCAAATGTTTCTGGAACTGCTAAGTCATAGCCATAAGCTTCTTTGAATTCCTTTTGGTATTCTTCGTTTTCAACTAAATCTTTTCTTGTGATCCATACATATACGTTTCCATTTATTGGAATACCAACGATTTCACCTTTCCATTCTCCAGCTGCAAATAATGCTTCTGGTATTTCTCCAACTGTTACCTTAGCAAAATCTTTTCCTTCTGGCCATAATGAATATGGAACTAGAAGATCAGCAAATTTTGCAACGTTTCCCTCATCAATAGCTACTAAATCGTAGTTTGCCTTATTTTCAGTTACGTTTAATGCTGTTTTTTGAAGCATTGATCCTGAAGGAATAAGTTCTAAATCAACTTTGATACCTGTTGCCTTTTCAAATTCATCAAGATGCTCTACCCATGCCTGAGTATGTGCATCATCCCATGCAAGAACTTTGATTGTGCTTCCCATTGCTGTTAAACAAAGTCCTAATACCAATAAGCTAAGTAATACTTTTTTCATTTTAGCCCCTCCTATGAAATTTTTTCGGATGTTACCCCTGATAAT
>CAZGZM010000070.1:0-6352 GCA_964529955.1 uncultured Thermotogaceae bacterium | reverse complement strand
AAAGAACATAAATTTATTGTTGGAATAAATATTGAAAGAGAAATAACATCAGTTGGAATTTCAGATTTAAATCTAAATATTCTTCAGGAAATTGAAATAATAACTAGAAACGATATTCCTCCGGATAAATTCCTTTCCAAATTAGCAAATGAAGTCATGGGAATGCTGTGGAACTTAAATATTAAAAAAGATGATATTCTAGGAGTTGGTATAGGTATTATAGGAGATGTTAACAGTTTTAAAGGTGAAAGCAACAAAGCATATGGTATATGGGATAGAAAGGTAAAGATAAAGGACATACTTCAAGAAAAATTAGAGATTCCTGTAGTTATAGAGAATAATGTAAGAGCTTTAGCACTGGCTGAAATAGGGTCAAAGGAACATTCATCGATTAAAAATTTTATTCTTATTAAATATGGACCTGGATTAGGTTCTGCAATTGTTATAGATAAAAAAATCTATTATGGTTCTCATAACAATGCAGGTGAAATAGGACACATGGTAATAGATATCAATGGACCAAAATGTAAATGTGGACAGAGAGGGTGCCTTGAAGCATATACTTCTTCAGATTATTTAAAAAAATCAATCAATAAATTGTTCGACAGAAATAGAACACCTATTCTCTGGGAAAAAACTGGAGGAGAAATTAAAAATTTAAAAACAAAATACATTTACGATGAATATCATTCAGGTAATCCATTAATTGAGGAAACAATTGACGAAACATTATTCAGAATGTCATTTGGACTGGCTAATTTTATTCAGCTTTTCGATCCTGAAAAAATCATTCTTTATGGAAATATATTTAAAAGTAAAAAAATTCGAAAAACCATTTGCGAAAAAATCAGCAAAGTAATAAAGACTTCTGTAAATGATGAATATGTTGATTTATCTGTCTATGATCCTGAAAATAAAATAATTGGAAGTTTATCAGTAGCTCTTCAGAAGCTTTTTTATGATACTGGAGGGTTAACCCAAATCTTAATAAAGGAGGAAGTCGTTAAATCGACTATATAAATGAAAGAAAAAATTAAAATAGGTGTTGTATGTTTAGGAAGAAAAACCTTCGATTACTTAGAAGCACAAAAAATATATAAACAAAAAATTGAAGAATTGAAGAACATAGAAAATGTGTCCTTTGAATTCGTTCCGGATATGGTAATAGAGGTAAATGAAGCAAAAAATGCAGCTTTAGAATTATTAAAGAAAAATATAGATGCTGTTATAATAATAAGTGGAACTTTTCATCTTGGTCATCTCGTGCTGGAAATAAATAAAATAATCAATAAACCCGTTATGTTGTGGGGATGGAATGAACTCCCCTATAACGGTGGAAAAATCAGATTAAACTCGGTTTGTGGAGTAAATTTGAATGCTTCTAATCTTTATAAATCGGGAAACAGAGAATATTACGTATCTTTAGGAGAAAAAATTGATGAAGCCTGGGTAGATGCAATAAGAATAAAAAAAGCTCTTAAAACAAAGCATGTTGGAATTATTGGTTACAGAGCCCATGGATTTTTTAATGTTGGAATAGATGATCTTGCTAGTTATAGAGAACTTGGAATCCTCGTTGACCATTATGAACTTGAAAATCTATTTAATATAAGTGTAAAGGAAGATTTGGTTAAAAGGAATGAAGAAGAGCTTAAAAGTGTTTTTGATGTTTCAGGAATAACTGAATTTCAATTAAATAAAGTAGCGCAATTGGTCGAAAAATTGAGAATATTTATGAAGGGAAATGATCTTGACGCACTGGCTATAAGATGCTGGCCTGAATTTGCTGGAATCTTTGGAATATCACCCTGTGCGGCAATGTCTTACCTTCAATCTGAAGATTATATCCTTGGTTGTGAAGGAGACCTGGATGGTGTATTCAGTATGATTGCTCACAAAGCTATTGGAGCAGAAACACCCTTCCTTGCAGATTTCTCTCAAGTAGATCTTAAGAATAATTACGCTCTTCTCTGGCATTGTGGTGTGGCACCATGCAATTTAGCTGATGGAAAATGCACCTGTTCTCTTGATACATATTTTGCTGGAGGAAAGGGTGTAACTGCAGATTTTGTAATGAAAGAAGGAGAATTTTCTGTTTGCAGACTTGATTCAGTAAATGGACATTACAGAGTTTTTTTAGAACATGGGAAAGCAGTTCCTATGAAAAAAGAACTTAGAGGAACTTATATGAAAGCTATTTTTGATAAACCTCTTGAAGATGTCTTAAATAGTGTTATTTATAATGGGATTGCACATCATATTTCTGTTTCATACGGAAATTATATAAAACCATTTGAAATCCTAGCAAGGATTAATGATTGGGAAATAATAAGAGGGTGAAAAATTTGGAAGCTGCAAATGGGGTTATTGGTAAAGTTCCACTAAAGACAAAAATCTTTTTTGGAATGGGAGATATTTTTGGCGGTGGAGCATTTAACATTATCAATTTCTTTTATACGATTTTTTTAACAGATGTGGTCGATTTACAAATGATATGGGTTGCTCCAATATTCTTAATTGGTAAAATATGGGATGCGGTAACAGATCCTTTAATGGGAACAATATCGGATAAAACAAAAAGTAAACTTGGAAGGAGAAGACCTTACTTTTTAGCGGGTATATTTTTTATTTTTATTTCTTTTATTATCTTGTGGTTTCCAGTAGATTTTGGGCAACAAATAGCTAAATTTTTGTATGTTCTGTTTGCATATCTTTTTTTCAATACAGTTGTAACGATGGTTATGGTCCCTTACCAGGCAATGGCAGCTGAAATAACCCTTGATTATAATGAAAGAACATCCGTAAATTCTATTAGACTTTTCTTTTCGCTTGCTTCTTCGCTTTGTTGTGCTTTGTTTCCATTGATGATAGTAAATGCATTTGATGATATACGCATTGGATATATTGTGATGTCAGTAATCTTTGCAATAGTTTTCTCTCTTCCTTGGATTGGAGTATTTAAGTATACCCATGAACGTAAGGACTTCAAAGTTAATGAATCTAAATTCAATCTTGCGAATATGATAATAGAACCCTTTAAAATAAAATCCTTTAGATATCTTCTTTTAATGTTTCTAACAGGTTATTTAGGAATGGATATAGTTTCGATGATTTTTGCATACTATATGAAATACTACGTAAATCAACCTAATGCTGTTTCGCTTGTTTTAGGAGTACTTCTTATAGTTGAAATCCTTTTTGTCCCAATATATGCAAAGATTGCTGAAAAAATTGGTAAGAATAAAGCATTTATGATTGGCGCTTCTATTTGGATTATTGGTGCAATGGTTATCTTTTTCATTCCAAGAACTGCTTCTCTTCCAATAATATTTGGAGTTGCTGCCCTTATTGGAGCAGGAGTATCTGCAGTTGCAGTTATGCCTCATACCATTTTTGGAGATGTAACTGATGTTGGAGAACTGGCTTATGGTGAAAGAAGAGAGGGAAATTTCAGTGGACTAATAACACTTGTTCGTAAATTTGCTTCAGGAATCGCAATAGCTTTTGCGACTTTCTTTTTAGGTTTTGTAGGGTATCTTAATCCGTTATCAGAAACTGTAGATGGAGTCGAAAAAATGATTGAACAGCAACAACCTGAAGCGGTTTTGCTGGCGATAAGAATAATAATTGCAATTGTACCGATTATATTGATGATAGTAGGAATAATAGCTGCAAAAAAATATCCGTTAACAAAAAACATTCATAAAAAGCTTATCAGTTTCTTGAACTTTAAACGAGGTGTTTCTAAAGATGGAGACCTTTCTAAGGAAGAAATTGATGAATTAAAGAATGAATTGATTTAAGGAGGTAAAATGAATTTCGATATAAGTATTCTTGTAAAAAAAATCATTTTTGGATCTGGAAGAATAAAGGAATTGAATAATTATATCTCGGGCGAAACTACATTGATAGTAAGTGATCCGGTATTAAATAAATTAGGTTTTATCTCAGAAATTAAGAAAAATCTATCTGGAAAAATTATAGAATTTTGTGAAGTTGAACCAAACCCTTCATGTGAAACTGTTGATAAAGCAACAAAAATAGCAAGAGAAAAAGGAGTGGATTCAGTAATTGGTTTTGGTGGAGGAAGTGCTATAGATGTCGCTAAAGCCGTTGCCTGCCTTACGACAAATGATGGTTTTCTTCTTCAATATCTTAATAAAGAAAGAGAATTTAAAGAGAGAAACGTAACATTAATAGCAGTTCCAACGACATCAGGAACCGGAAGCGAAGTTACAAATGTTGGTGTTTATACTGATAAGATAAATAAAAGGAAGAAACCACTTGTATCTGATAATTATTGGGTTGACTACGCTATTATAGATCCAGAATTAACAATTTCTCTTCCAAAAAGAGCTACAGCTTCAACAGCACTGGATGCTTTCATACACTCAATTGAAGCATATTGGGCTAAGAGTACTCAACCCTTCAGTGAAGCATTATCACTGAAAGCTATGAAGCTTATACTACAAAACATTGAAAAAGCCTACTATGAACCAGATAATCTTGAAGCGAGGGAAAATTTATCTAGTGCAAGCCTTTTAGCTGGAATGTCATTTAGTCAGACAAGAACAACAATTTTACATGCTATGAGTTTTCCTCTAACAAATATTTATGGATTGGAACATGGTTTTGCGTGTGCTTTAGCTCTACCAGAATTATTGAAAGAAAATTATAAATATGATAAAGAAAGATTCGATAACCTTTTTAGATATCTTAATTTTTCAAGTGTTGAAGAAATGGCTTCAAAACTGGAAGAAATTTATAATAACATAAATGCTCCTCTTAAATTATCCGAAGTAGGAGTAAAAAATGAGGATATAAACAGAATTGCAGAAATCACATTATGTTCTCCAATAAACAAACTAAATCCAAAGGAATTTAATTCTGGCGAACTGATAGAATTATTGAAAAAAATATATTGAGGTGAAAAATGGAAGTAAAGGAATTAAAAAATCTTAAGAAAAAAGCTAATGAAATAAGAGCACTTGTTATTGAAATGATAGGAAAATTGGGTGTTGGGCACATTGGTGGCTCGTTATCTATTGTAGATGCGTTAACAGTTTTATATTATAAAGAGATGAATGTTGATCCTCTCAATCCAAAAATGAAAAGTAGAGATCACTTTGTTTTATCAAAGGGTCATGGAGGACCAGGTCTTTACGCTGTTCTTGCAGATAAAGGATTTTTTCCAAAAGAATGGATAGATACTCTCAATAAACCAAATACAAATTTACCATCACATTGTGATAGATTGAGAACTCCAGGAATAGACATGACTGCAGGTTCTTTAGGGCAGGGTTTGTCAGCTGCAGTTGGTATGGCAATCGCAAAAAAAATCGATAAAAACAATTCTAGAGTTTATGCAATTATTGGTGATGGCGAAAGTCAGGAAGGACAGATTTGGGAAGCTGGAATGCTTGCAGCTCAAAAGAAATTAGATAATTTGACTGTCTTGCAGGATTTTAATAGAATGCAGATAGATGGAACAATTGAAGATATAAACAATTTATCACCACTTGACAAAAAATGGGAAGCCTTTGGATGGAATGTATATTCTGTAAATGGACATGATATCGAAGAAATATATGATGCGATAGAAGCGGGTAAAAAAATTAAGAATAAACCGACAATGATCATTTTAAACACCATAAAAGGAAAAGGTGCATATTTTGCTGAAGGAAAATTATCCAATCACAATATGCCAGTTACAGAAGAACAATGGAAAAAAGCGGTCGACGAAATATTGAAGGCAGAGGTGTAACTATGTTAGAAGGAAAAGAATTTAGAAAATTATATACTGAAATGTTAATTGAAATGGCAAAAAAGGATGACAGAATAGTTGTTTTAGAAGCTGATTTAAGCAAGGCTACTGGAACTCCACCATTCAAAGAAGCCTTTCCTGAAAGATTTATCGATGTAGGTGTAGCAGAAGCGGATATGATAGGAACGGCTGCTGGAATGGCCGTTATGGGTAAAATTCCCTTTGCGCATTCATTCACACCATTTGCAACAAGAAGGGTTTTTGATCAGATTGCAATTTCAGTTGCATATGCCCATTTGAATGTAAAAATAGGTGGTACTGATCCCGGTGTTAGAGCAGAATTAAATGGTGGAACTCATATGAGTTTTGAAGATGCAGGAATAATTAGAAATCTTCCAGGAATGACAATTGTAGAATTAGCTGATAATGTTCAACTTTCTTCTCTTCTTCCCAAAATTAAGGAAATTGATTCTCCTGTATATATGAGATTATATAGAAAGAACAAAGATTTATTTTTTAAAGAGGGAACAGAGTTTGAAATTGGAAAAATCTATGAAATAAATGATGATGACGATGCAACTATAATCT
>CAZGZM010000069.1:0-10194 GCA_964529955.1 uncultured Thermotogaceae bacterium | reverse complement strand
ATGATTAAGTTTAATGAAGATAGAACCAATGAAGATACGGTCTTTGAAAGAAATTTTATTCGTCACAAAATTGTTCCCAATTTTAAAAGGATAAATGATCAATATGAAGATGCTTTTTTAAGACTTTATAAAAATCTTAATGACAGCTATTCTATTGTTGAAGGTGAAATATTAAGATTAAAGAATAGATTTGTAAAATTTAAAAATAAATTGTTCATTAAGAAAGATGAAATACAAATTTATAATGATCAGACTATAGCCGAAGTAATAAGAGACGTAATTATAGATTTTTCAAATAAAAATTATCCACCTACACGAGAAAGAATAGAAAGCGCTATTAGTGCTATTAGAAGTGATAAAAGAAAAAAATGGATAATAGAAATTTCTAAAGATTTATCAATTTTAGGATCTGGTGATTACATTATTATTTTAAATAATAATGAACATAATATAAAAAAAACTATTCTTATTGATAAGATTCCCTTTGAACTTTCTTATCTTTTTGGTAAAATTTATTTACAAAATGATAAAGATATATTAGAAATTGATGGGAAAAGAAGAACGGTAATAAAAAAAGAAAGATTAGTTTTTCCTTTAAAAGTAAGAAGTATAAAACGTGATGATTATATAAGGCCCTTTGGATTAAAGGGAAGAAAGAGAATAAAAGAAATTTTGCAGCAAAAAAGAATTCAGGGTTTTATGGATGAATTGTTAGTATTAGAAAACGGAAATGGAGATATTCTATGGGTTCCCGGGATAGTATCCTCTGAACTATGTAGAGTTGAAGATTACGAAGAAAATAACTTAGTTTTTTTTAGATTTGAAGGGAGGAGTCCATTTGAATTCTAAGTACAAAATTGGAGTAATAATTTTTTATGTTATATTGGCAGTATTTTTAATAATAGGTTTAAGAGGATTGTATTCTACTAATATGTCAGAAACAGTATCATATACAACCTTTATGAACCAGATTAATGATATAGCTCAAATATCGATTAATGAAAGTGGAAAAATAGTTTACACTTTAACAAAAGATACAAGAAGAGTACAGGAAACAGTTGTTACCCCTCAGGTGATGAATGGAGATAATTTTCAGAAATTAATTGATGACCTTGTTGCCAAAGGAGTGGATGTTCAGTTTGAAAATGGAAGTGGATCTGTTTTCTGGTTAAATATATTGGGAACTATAATACCTTTAGTTATTATCGTTTTTATATGGTTTTATGTTATGCGCTCCTTTTCAGGGAGAAACAATCAGGCTTTTACTTTTTCCAAAAGTCCTGCTAAAAAATATATTCAGTCATCGAAAAGAATTACTTTTAAAGATGTAGCTGGAATCGAAGAAGCTGTTCAGGAATTAGAAGATGTGGTTAATTTTCTTAAAAATCCTGAGATTTTTTCTCAAACAGGAGCTAGAATGCCAAAGGGAATACTGCTTATTGGGCCTCCAGGAACTGGAAAAACTCTACTTGCTAAGGCATCTGCAGGAGAAGCAAATGTGCCTTTTTTCTATATAAGTGGTTCTGATTTTGTTGAATTATTTGTCGGAGTTGGTGCAGCTAGAGTCAGAGATTTATTTACTCAAGCAAAAACAAATGCTCCCGCGATAGTTTTTATAGATGAAATTGATGCAGTTGGTAGACACAGAGGAGCAGGTCTTGGTGGAGGTCATGACGAAAGAGAGCAAACCCTCAACCAGATATTAGTCGAAATGGATGGTTTTGGAGAAAAAGCTAATGTCATTGTTATGGCAGCGACTAACAGACCAGATATTCTTGACAGAGCTTTGTTAAGACCTGGAAGATTCGATAAAAAAATCATGGTTGATGGACCGGATGTCAGAGGTAGATCAGCAATATTAAAAATACATATGAGAAAGAAACCTATTGATCCTGATGTTGATATTACTCTTTTAGCAAGGAGAACACCTGGATTTGTTGGTGCGGATTTAGAAAATTTGATCAACGAGGCGGCTTTATTAGCAGCAAGAAAAAAGAAGAAACTAATTGGAATGGTTGATTTACAGGAAGCAATTGATAGAGTTATAGCTGGACCTGCAAGAAAGTCAAGGGTTATAAATCCAAAGGAGAGAGAAATAATTGCTTATCATGAATTGGGACATGCAATAGTTGGAATTGCACTTCCTCATGCAAATACAGTTCATAAAGTTACGATTATTCCTCATGGTACAGCTGCTCTTGGATATACTGAAAGTTTGCCATTAGAAGATAGATTTTTAATGTCTAAAGCGGAACTCTGTGAAAATATAACCACTATTCTTGGTGGTAGAGCTGCAGAAGAAATTATATTTAACGAGATTACAACAGGTGCAGCCAACGACTTACAAAAAGCTAGCGGCTTAGCTAAAAAAATGGTTACAGAACTTGGAATGAGTGATAAATTAGGACCAATTTTCTGGGGTAAAGAAGAGGGAGATGTTTTTCTTGGAAAAGAATTAACCAAAATGAGCCATTTCAGTGAAGAAATAGCGAGCCAAATAGATGCTGAAATTAAGAAACTTATTTTTGAGTCTTATGAAAAATGTAAGGGTATTATTATTAAATTTAAGGATAGAATGCATGAGGCAGCAAAAGTGTTACTCGAAAAGGAAGTTCTAAGTGGTGAAGAATTAGCTGAAATAGTAGATATGAAAGAAAATGGAAATTATTATAGAGAGAGTGAATACGAAAAACAAATAGGTAAAGAAGTAGAAGAAAGAGATAAAGAAAACGTTAGAAAGCAAGAAGAAATGAAAAAAGAAGCTGAAGAAGGAAAAGGAGACACTGTTTGAGAAGACCAAGGGATGTAGATTCCTGGTATGAATATGAGAAAGTTAAGAATTTCCGTGATTCTGAAGTTTTCTTAAAGAATATAGATACTACAGGGCAAATTAAATTTGCTTTAATTTATCCGAATGATTATCAAATTGCAAGTTCTAGTTTATCCTTTCATAAGGTCTTTGAAAAATTAAATGAATCTAGGAACATAGGATGTGAGCGTTTTTTTTACGATAATAAATTTAAAAAAAATTATTCTATTGATTCACTAACTCCTCTAGATCAATTTTCTATATGGTCTTTCAGTGTGAATTTTGAATTAGATATTATTAATATTATTAAACTACTTAAAAGTTATAAAATTCCACTGAATAAAAAAAACCGAAAGAGTTATCATCCAATAATTATTGTTGGAGGTGCTTTATCGTATTTTAGAAATGCCATTACAGATGTGATTGCTGATTTTATATATCATGGGGATTTAAGTGATGAGTTTATCAAATATATTGAAGAAAATTATGTAGGAAAACCTAAAGATTCATTTATTAAAGATTTAAATATTTTTTTTCGATTCAAGGGAGTGAATTTTAGCTGTTCGTTATCTAATTCTGTTTATCTAACGAAGAAAACAGTTTTTGATAATAGGTTTTTGATAGAAATTAGTCGAGGTTGTAAAAGAAAGTGTAAATTTTGCACTGTGGGATTTAATTTTGGTAATTTTCGACATATTGATCCAGAATTGATAATAATGAAAATGAAAGAGGTTAAAAAATTTACCAAAAAAATTGGTTTGGTTTCAGCAACGGTAACTGATTATCCTTTCTTAGATAAAATAATTAAGTTTTCATTTGAAAATGATTATGATCTTTCTTTTTCGTCCTTAAGACTCGACTCATTGACTGAAAATATTCTAAAAATATTGAAAAAGAGCAGTCAAAATCAATTCACAATAGCTCCGGAAGGCGGCTCTCAAAAAATAAGAAATATATATAGCAAAGGAATAACAAATGATCATATTACTAGAGCGTTGAAATTGGGTAGAGATATGTTATTTGACTCAATAAAGTTATACTTTATTTATGGAGCTCCTGAAGAAGAAAAAAATGATTTAGATGAAATAGTAAACATTGGAAAATGTTGTTTGGATATGGGTTATAAAAAAATTATATTTAGCGTAAATCCTTTGATTCCAAAACCTGATACTCCATTTGAAAATCTACAGATGGAAAATATAAAGGTTTTAAAGAGTAAAGAAAAATACTTAAAAAACGAACTAAAAAAAACAGGGATTAAAGGAAATTTTGAAAGTATAAAAAGTTCTATAATACAGCATAGAATAGTTTCAATGGAATATGAACAAGTGGAAAGATTTTTGGATATAGCCGAGATAAACGAAAATATTATAAACAGTTTACTAGAAGTATCAAAAAAATAATTCTAAGAAAGGAGTGGGTTTAAATGGCAAAAAAAACAATATTAGTTGTAGATGATGAACCATCCATAGTTGAATTACTTACCTTTAATTTAAAAAAAGAAGGGTACGAAGTATTAAAAGCATATGACTCGGAAGAAACACTAAAAATAATTGAAGATAACGATGTAAATATGTTTATAGTTGATATTATGCTACCCGGAATGGATGGCTTTGAATTAGTTAGAAACCTTAGGGCATCAGAGAAATTCAGACAGACCCCGGTAATTTTCTTAAGTGCAAAGAGTGAAGAGTTTGACAAGGTATTAGGCCTGGAGTTAGGAGCAGATGACTATATAACTAAACCATTCAGTGTTAGAGAGGTCTTAGCAAGAATAAGAGCTGTGTTTAGAAGAATACAGCAGAGTGTCCAAACAAAGGAAGAGAGACCAAAGAAAATATCTGCTAGAGATTTAGAAATTGATACAGAAAAATATGAAGTTAAGGTAAGAGGAAAAATGGTCAGTTTAACTCCTTTAGAATTTGAACTCTTAAGATTTCTGGCTGAAAATGAGGGGAAAGTTTTCAGTAGAGATGTTCTGTTAGATAAACTTTGGGGTTATGATTATTATGGAGATACCAGAACAGTCGATGTTCATATCAGAAGGTTGAGAACGAAAATTGAAGAAGACGCTTCTAATCCAAAATACATCGTAACAGTAAGAGGAAAAGGATATAAATTTAGAGATCCAGGAAAGGAAGATTAATCATAATAATTGCTCTAATTATACTAGCGGCAGTAATAGTGCTGCTAGTTTTTCTTTATCATCAGCAACACAATGTTTTAAAAAGAAAAAAAATAATATTAAAGAGGTTATCTTCGCTGGTAGAAGACAAAAATGGGCACATTGAGGATATAGTTTTATATAAAAAAATAAGGAATCAAATAAAGATTAAAGAAATTGAAAGTGAAGAATCTAAGGCAATATTAAAAAGAATTTATTCCTTTTTGAACATGTTAGATGAAGGAGTAATAATAACAGATAATAAAACAAACATTGAATATCATAACAAAAAAATATTTGAAATATCTGAAAAAAAAGAGCTAAATGGGAAAAAAGTTTCTGAAGTAATTGATAATTATTATATTGATGATTTACTAGAAGAAGTTATAAAAACCAATAAAGAAAAGGAAAGCGAAATATCGATATATTATCCTAATAAAAAAATATTTAAATGTGAAATTTCTTCCCTGGACATTGAAGGAAGTATAGGGAATAAATTTATAATATATCTTAGAGATATTACAAATGAAAAAGATATAGAATTTTACAGAAGAAATTTTATATCAAATGTCTCTCATGAGTTAAAAACACCTCTTACCTCTATTCATGGATATGCGGAAACACTTTTAGATGAAGAATTAGATGATAAAGAAACGGTTAATTCTTTTTTGAAAATCATTGAAAATGAATCAGCGAGAATGTCTAGATTGATAAATGATCTTCTGGATTTAGAAAAGCTGGAAAGCGCTGAAACTAAATTCAATGAAGATGTAAAGATTGACGAAGTTGTTGCTTATGTTGAAAAAATATTAGGACCACTTGCACGTGAATTAAATGTTGAGATTATAGAAGAGGGAATAGAGGGAATAATATTAAAAAGTGACTTTGACAGAATGATTCAATTACTTATTATCTTGGTTGATAATGCGATTAAATACACTTCATTAAAAGAGAGTGGCAAAAAGGTTATCAGAATAATAAAAAGTTATGAGGAAAATCAAGTGTTAATAAAAATAGAAGATACTGGAATAGGAATTCCAGATAAATCAAAAAAATTAATATTTGAAAGATTTTATAGAGTAGATAAAGCGAGATCGAGGAAAATGGGTGGAACTGGATTAGGTTTAGCCATAGCTAAAAATATAGTAGAGAGAATGAATGGAAAAATTGAATTTCATAGTGAATATGGAAAAGGAACTACATTTGAAATTAAAATTCCATTGAAGAGGTGATAATTATGAGGATAGTGGATATCATTTCAAAAAAAAGAGATGGAAATAAAAACAATTTTAATGAATTAGAACAGTTAATAAATGGTTATGTAAATGGAACTGTTCCAGATTATCAGATTTCAGCATGGTTGATGGCTGTATATTTTAATCACCTTTCTCCCGAAGAAAGATCTGATTTGACCGAAATTATGTTGAATTCAGGGGATAAAATTGATTTATCGGAGATAAAGGGAATTAAAATAGATAAGCATTCTACCGGAGGAGTTGGAGATAAGCTAACTTTAATAATATTGCCTATAGTAGCTTGTGCAGGAATAAAAGCTGCAAAACTTTCAGGACGTGGTCTAGGGCATACGGGGGGTACCATTGATAAATTGGAAGCTATTCCCGGATTTAAAACTTCTTTATCTAAAGAAAAATTCATTAACTTAGTTAAAAAAAATGGATTAGCTGTTGCTGGGCAGACTGCATCAGTGGCTCCTGCTGATAAAAAAATATATTCACTCAGAGATGTAACCGCTACCGTTGATGAAATATCACTTATTGCATCAAGTATTATGAGTAAAAAATTAGCTATTGATACTCAGGGTATAGTTCTTGATGTAAAAGTTGGTAGTGGAGCATTTATGAAGAAAAAGAAAGATGCAGAAGAGTTAGCCATTTCGATGATAGATATTGGTAAGAGACATGGAAGAAAAATGAGTGCGGTAGTAAGTAATATGAATCAGCCTTTGGGAGAAATGGTAGGAAATTCTCTAGAAATAATTGAAGTCATTGATACTTTAAAGGGAATAGGTCCAGCAGATGTTTCTGAATTAACAAAGGTTATAGCAAGCAGAATGTTGTATTTAGGAGGATATTCTGAAGAAGAATCATATGAAAAAGTTAATGAGATAATTGATAGCGGAGAAGCAATAAATAAGTTTAAAATTTTTATAGAATCTCAAGGGGGAAATCCTAAAATAGTTGAAGATCCATACAAATATTTACCTGTTGCAAAGAAAAATATTAAAATTGTAAGTAAAAGTGATGGATACATTAAATCAATTGACACAGAGAAAATTGGAATAGCTTCAATGCTTCTTGGAGCGGGAAGAGCTAAAAAAGAAGATGTAATAGATCCTTCTGTTGGTCTTAAGGTATTGAAAAAAATTGGTGATAAAATAAATAAAAATGAAGTGTTAGTTGAATTATTTGTTAATGGAGATAATTTTAAAGAAACAGAAAAACTTATTAATGAAGCCTATGAAATTACAAACGAGAAAAATAAAAAGGAGAAAAGTGTTATAAAAATATATTGATGAAAAAATTAATTTGGTTGTTTATTATAGCGGTTATTTTTATATCGGGGTTTTCGAAGAATGTTTTAATTTTAAAGGAAAATAAAATTGAAAATAAATTAAATGGTTGTTTGGAAAACGAAGGTAGAGAATATATTTCGTTGGAAATTTTAAAGGAAATTCTACCCGAAATGACTGTTTTTGATTCGACTAAACTTGAGGAGATTCTTCTCATACTTCCATCTAGCATAATTGTAAATATTGATTATGGCTATGGAGAGGTTGAGATAGAAGGTGGCAAGTCCTTTAAGAATGGAGCAATTGAATTTGGGGGCTCTGTTTATTTAGATTTAAGAGATGTTTTTGTTCCATTAATAGATTTGAATTATATTACAAATTCAAATTCAGTAATTTTCTATGATAAACCAATAATGATTGAAAATGTTGACAAAACAGATAAAGAATTAACTATAGAAATTGATGGTCCGTATATAGAAAATTTTGCTAGCATTTATGAATTAGTATCCGGATCAAAAACCTTGACTTTATCTCCCTTTAGTATTTCAGAGGATGTGAAAGACGAAGATTTTTTATTCCCAGGAAATGATTTTGTGAGATTCAGATTAGAAAATTCTTTTTCAACTGTTCCAGAAGTTAAAGAGGGTTTATTAAGTTTTAATAATAAATCAAGAGTTATAAATTATAGTGAAGAGACCAGCGAATACGGTTCTGTATTAAGTTCATTTAAAGATGATGGATATCTTTTGAGATTATGTGAAACAGTATATAAAAATAAAAAATTACAAATTTATTCCTTTTTAATGGATCCAAAGAACTTTGAACTTTCATTTATTTTTGCTAATGATAGAATAGCTTCTTACGAATCAATTTCTTCAATGGCTAATAGAATTGATTCTATTGCTTTAATTAATGGGGGTTATTATGATCCAGGCACAGCACAACCAATTGGACTGATTATAGAGGAAGGAAGGGTTCTCAGTATGCCTTCATTTGATAGACCAATACTCTTTCTTACTGAGAATGAAGAGTCAATAATAACGAGAATTGAACCCAATTTGAATGTTTTGATCGGTGATGAACTTTTAACTATTAAAGGAGTAAATACTCTTTATATAGGAGAAGTTCTTCTTTTTACCGATAATTTTTCTAAGGACGTGCCTTATTATAAAGATAATACTTACATCACAATTGAAAATGGTGTAGTAAAAAGTGTGGAATATAAAAAAGAAGCAGAAATAAACGAAAGTATTCTTTCAATCAAACCAAATATAGCTGAAAAAATAGGTAAAATAAATTGTGGAAACAAAGCAGAAATTATTATTGATAATTTTTCTGGAGAAAGTATAGATTTTGCTATAGAAGGAGGTCCTTTTATTATTAATAAAGGTAAACCAGTTTCTTCCTCTGAAAGAAGTTATTACAGTTCAGCTCTTTTAGATACAAGGGCACCAAGGACACTTGTTGGGATTAAAGAAGATGGATTGATAGAGCTAATAGTTGTCGATGGATACCAGAATGAAAGCAGTGGACTTACCTTTTGGGAAATGGTAGAATTCTTTGAGGATAAAAATTTTAGGTATCTAATGTGTCTTGATGGTGGGAGATCCTCAGCAATTTATTTTATGGGGGACTTAATAAATAACCCGGGAAAGGGAATTCCACTTTTACCGGTATGTATATATGTAGAAAATAAATTATAGTTTTTTGGAGGTGAATATAAATGGGGAGTACCCCGGCTAGTTTAAAAAGAAACGTAACACTTATAGGACATCATGGATGTGGTAAAACTCATTTAATCGATGCTGCTTTATTCAATAAAGGACTCATCGATAGAAATGGGATTTTTGTAACAGATAATGAATCTATTGAAAAGGAAAGAAAGGCAAGTTTTTCTAACAATGTAGCAGGATTGGAGCATAATAAAGTAAGAATAAATCTTGTTGACACACCAGGAATGCCTGATTTTCATGCTGAAATACTTAATGGAATTTATGCTTCAGAAAATTTGCTCATAGTTATAAATGCAGCTGCTGGAATAGAAATTCAAACTGAAAGGTATGGAGTATATGCTAAGGATTTAAATAAAGGGGCAATATTTTTTATAAATGCTTTGGATAAAGAAAGAGCTGGATATGAAGCATACATGGATGAATTAAGAGAAATTGTTGATAGAAACCCTGTTTTACTTCAAATTCCTATTGGGTTAGAAGGGAATTTTAAAGGAGTAATTGATTTAGTAAGCAAAAAAGCTTATATATATGATGAAAATGGTAAATATAAAGTGGAAGAAGTACCTTCTGAATATTCAGATAAAGTCGAAGAAGCAAGAGCGAAGATGATAGAAGATATTGTTGAAACAGATGAAGAATTAATGGAGAGATATTTTGAGGGAGAAGAGATTACCGCTGAAGAATTATCAAAAACTCTAAGAAATGCCTTTGCTAATAATTCTATTGCTCCAATATTTATGGGATCTGCATCAAAGAACATTGGCGTAGATCAACTTCTTGATGGAATAGTTAAACTAGGTAAGGATCCTTCACAGGGGAATTCATGGATGGGAAAGCTTCAGTCTGGTGAAGATATAGAAGTAAAACCTGTTTTGGATGAACCTCTTACAGGTTATGTTTTTAAAAATGTTGTTGATCCATTTGTTGGAAGAATAACTTTTATAAAGATAATTTCTGG
>CAZGZM010000068.1:0-10197 GCA_964529955.1 uncultured Thermotogaceae bacterium | reverse complement strand
ATTAAGCTAAAGAAATTATATCATGTTTCAAAAAAGTTATATATTAATATGAAATGCTAGAAAGCGTTTAATTCATAATTGGAAACACTGGTTTAAATTATCCTTATTGTTACCATAAAATAAATCGATCCTTTTAAATATATAATTATGTATTCAATATCTGCAAGGGGGAAAGGATAAAATTACTCAATTACAAACAATAATTTTTGATTACCACCCAGTTTGATTTCTAAAAAAACTTTCAACAGTTAACTTTCACTTATACTTCATTTTCTTTTTCCCTTACTTTTTTTGAATAAAGTATTCAAAGTTCATATTTGAAATAGAAAAATCAGTAGCAGTATCCATAGCAGTTTTTATAGATTTCAACACTTCGGTTCCCGTGATTATTTCCGACATAAAAATAGCATCAAACAAATCTCCGTTTCCAAATTTATCAACACCTTTTTTTTTGTTTTTAAAAATATTGTGATTAAATGATATTCCTTCCACTCCATTTTTTATTATTGACTTTTCAAAGGGAATCTTAGTTATTTTGCTATATTCCATATTGTTAGGAAAAATATAATCAAATTGCTGATAGTTTTTAATTTTTTCTCCTTCAAACCATGGGGAAGGGTCCAAAAATTTCCATTGTGAATTTATAAAGGATAACTCATTAACAATGTCACTTCCAAGTTCTAATGTAGTAAAAAAAGCTAAGAACTTTTCTTTTATCAGCATATTTTTTAAATTTGAAATCTTTTTAATAATAGTCGGTCTTTTTACTCCCAAAATGTTCTTTCCCTTAAATAAGAAAAAACCCTTTTCAGATGGATAAACTAAAGGAAATATTTTTAAGTATGGTTTATATAATCTTTCATAATAATTATCAGGGTATACCGTTCCAAAATAAACCGAATATCCCAGTTCACTAAGAACAAGAGCAACATTATATGCTGCCCCACCTATTCTTGAATTAAAATTTGTTTGGTGATCTTTTCCATTCAACTCTATATCTTTGAACAATCCACCAATAACTAATATTTTATTATTTTGTTCTGAAAAGTCTATCTCCAGCATCTCCTAATCCGGGAACAATGTAACCGTGATCATTAAGTTTTTTGTCTAAAGCAGCAGTTACAATCTTTACATCCGGATGATTATTATGGACAAATTCAACTCCCTCTGGGGCTGCAATTAAACACATCAAAGTGATTTTTGTTCCTCCTGCCTTTTTTACTTCATCAATTGCTGCACTGGATGATACTCCTGTTGCTAGCATTGGATCAACAACAAATATTTCATTTTCAGTAATATCTGGAAACTTTGCATAATATTCTACAGGTTGTAGCGTTTCGGGATCTCTATAAATTCCAATAAATCCCACAGAAGAATTAGGCATTAAGGATAATATTCCATCAAGCATTCCCAAACCGGCTCTCAATATAGGAACAATAGTCACCTTTTTTTCTTCGATAAAAAAACCTTCTGCTTCACAAATAGGAGTAGTAACTTTCTTCATTCTTGTATTAATATGTCTAGTAGCTTCATATGTAACCAAGAAAGAAATTTCTTTTAATAATTCTTTAAATTCTTTAGTACCTGTAGATTTTTTTCTCATCAAAGAAACTTTATGCTTTACCAGCGGGTGTTCCACGATTATCAATTCTTTCATAATGCACTCCTTATATATTTTTGTATAATGGATATCTACTTGTTAATTCATGTACTTTGACCTTTATTTCTTCAATTATTTTTTCATCAATTGAACCATCTTCGTCCTTTATATTTTTAAGAGTATAACTAATTAGTTCAGCTATTTCTGACATGTTTGCTTCGTTCATTCCTCTCGTTGTTACAGCTGGTGTTCCTATTCTGATACCACTTGTAACGAAAGGAGATCGTCTTTCTCCAGGAACAGTATTTTTATTGACTGTAATATCAACATTTTCAAGTGCCTTTTCAGCAGCTTTACCGGTTATTTCTGTTTCAGATAAGTCCATAAGAAAAACATGGGAATCAGTTCCACCTGAAACAATTTTGTGCCCTCTTTTTTCCAATTCCCTTGCTAATGCTTTTGCATTTATAACAATTTTTTGCTGATAATATTTAAAGTCATCTTTTAATGCTTCTCCAAAGGAAACGGCTTTTGCTAAAATTGCGTGCATTAAAGGTCCTCCCTGCATTCCCGGAAATAAAGCTTTGTTGATTTTTTTATATAATTCTTTGTCGTTTGTTAAAATCATTCCTCCCCTTGTTCCTCTAAGGGTCTTGTGAGTTGTTGTTGTCACAACATGAGCAAAATCAGCTGGATTCGGGTATAAACCAGCAGCAACTAAACCGGCAAAATGAGCCATATCTACCATTAAAAATGCACCAATTTCATCTGCAATTTCTCTAAATCTTTTAAAATCTATAATTCTTCCGTAAGCACTTCCACCAGCTACAATAAGTTTAGGTTTATTTTCCTTTGCGATTTTTTCTACCTTTTCCATATCAATATAACCAGAATTTTCATCCACTCCATAAGAAACTACTTCATAAAGAATTCCTGAAAAATTTACTGGTGATCCATGTGTTAAATGACCGCCTTCAGTGAGTGACATTCCCATAATCTTATCTCCAGGATTTAAAAGAGCAAAATACACAGCCATATTTGCCTGAGATCCTGCATGGGGCTGGACATTTGCAAATTTCACATTGAATAATTCCTTTGCTCTATTTCTTGCAAGAGATTCTGCCATATCTACAATTTTACAACCACCGTAATATCTTTTCTTTGGATATCCTTCTGCGTATTTATTTGTTAAAGGAGAACCAGCAGCTTCCATTACTGAAGGAGAAACAAAATTTTCAGAAGCAATCAACTCTAGTCCCTCTTCTTGTCTTTCCCTTTCTAACTCTAATATTTCATATGCTTTTTCATCTGTTTCTTTAAGATGATTCCACATAACGCTAACCTCCCTAAATATTTTTTATTCCTATAGTTGAAGATATTGGATAACAATTTATTATTCCATTTTGATATTTCAATCCATCTATATCTATTTTAAAATTCTGAGCAATTATTTTCCAGTTTCCAGACTGCTCAATTTTATATTCTTTATTAGTAGAATTGTGAATAACTATTATTTCATGATCTTTTCCCCTGATAATAAATGCAACTTTACCATCAGCAGCATGTATAAATGACAATCTTTCTCTTATCTCCATACTCGTTTTCAATTTAAATAAATTTTCACTTTTTCTAAAATGGATTAAACCAGAAATATATTTAAAATAATCTTCATAAAAATCCTTTCGATGATAATTTATTTCATTAAGAAAATGTCCAGAATTATAGCTGTTTTCTTCAAGAGCCTTTGTTCTAATCATTTCTGAACCTGAATGTATAAAAGGAATACCCTGTGATGTTAATATTATCGAAAGCGCTAGAGCTGCCCTTTTCTTATGTTCATCAAAATACATATGTGGAGTGCTTTTCAATATTTTATCCCAGAGAGTCAAATTATCATGACAGGAACTATAATTTATTACTTCTGTCGGTTCAGAAGAAAATCCTCTAATAACTCTTGAATAGTTTATTTCTCCAACAATTCCCTTAGCGACCTCAAGTTCTTTGTCTTTTTCCCCAGTAACGAAACCTTTACTATAATCATCCAGATATCCTTTAAGGGCATTTCTCAAATCATCATTGAAAACAGCTATACCTGTTCCCCTTTGTTCTCCTTTAAAAAACACTCTATCCTGAATAGTTGTAGAACCTGCTGTCCAGGGTTCTCCATAAAGAAAAATATTTTTTTTGATTCTTCTGAGTTCCTTTTCTATATATTTCATAGTATTAGTTCCCATTAATCCCATTAAGTCAAATCTAAACCCATCAACATTATAATCACTAATCCAGTGCTTCAAAGAATCTATGATAAATTTTCTCACCATTGGTCTTTCTGTAGCAATTTCATTTCCACATCCTGAACCATTTGAAAATTCTCTGTTTTGAGTTAATCTGTAATAATAAAAGGGAACAAGCTTTTGAAAACAGGATTCTTCAGTTTGAAAAGTATGATTATATACAACATCAAGGATTACACCAATATTATTTTCATGGAGTCTATTTATTAGGCCTTTGAGTTCATATATTCTTTTTTGAGGTTCAGATGGTTCATTAGAATATATTCCTTCAGGGACATTATAAAGAGATGGATCATATCCCCAATTATAATCTTCAGAAACTTCATCATTGCTATAATCCTGAACTGGCATTAAATGAACATGAGTAATTCCCAATTCATTTAAGTAATCTATTCCCGAAATTGTATTAATAGGAGTTTTAGTATTGTTTTGTAAACTGTCATATTTCCCAAAGGTTTTCGATCCTGATGTCCATGAATGGGTTAAATCGTCCACATGAGTTTCATAAATAATAGCCTCAAGAGGACTTTTCAAACGCGGGCCATAATTAACTGCAAGATCACCATTTCTAATCTTTTCAAAATCTATAATATAAGAAAATTCACTATTCAATGTACAAGCTTTGGCATAGGGGTCGTGAGTATAGATAATCTCACCATATCTTTCAATTCTGTATCTATAGGCAAAACCAAAAAGTTGTTTTTTTATCGATGTTGTCCAAACTCCTGTCTTATCATTCTCCATTACAAGATCATATATGGGTTTTTTAAGATTCTCCATTGTAAAAACTTCTACAAAAATCCTGTTAGGCCCTGGAGCCCATACTTTAAATGATGTGGAGTTATATGTGAAAAAATTTCCTAATTTTTGGTCTGTTTCATATTTATTATTTAGTAATATATGCCCTGGAAAAACTTTGAATTTTCTATTTTCCGTTTCAATTATTACCCTGTCAAATGGAGTTATTACTCTATCTAATTTAATTGAAACAAAGTTTCCTATTTGGGAAAAGGAAAAATGAACAAGATCACCGTTTACAATTACATCTAAAATACTCTCTTTAGTAAAAAGAGTTATTTCTGAATTTGAATCTAAAAAAGCAATATCTTTTGGCAATTCATCACCTATTCATTGAATAATTTTTCTATATTTACTTTATATGGTGGCCTTAAAATACCCTTTTCAGTAATAATTCCTGTTATAAAATTCCAGGGAGTTACATCAAAGGCTGGATTAAAACACTTAATGTTATCTGGAGCAATTTGTTTATCTCCAATATGAGTTATTTCTCTGATATTTCTCTCTTCGATTGGAATTTTTTCACCTGTAGGAGTTTCGATATCTATTGTAGAAGTTGGTGCTGCAATATAAAATGGAATTCCATGTTTTTGAGCCAAAATAGCTACTGAATAAGTTCCAATTTTGTTTGCTGCATCACCATTAGCTGCTATTCTATCAGCTCCGACAACTACTGCGTTAATTTTCCCCTGTTTCATAACCCAACCAGCCATATTATCTGTTATCAAAGTTACATCTATACCATCTTCCATTAATTCCCAGGCCGTTAACCTTGCTCCCTGTAAATAGGGTCTCGTTTCATCCGCATACACTTTAATGTTTTTTCCTGCTTCAATAGCTCCTCTTATTACTCCAAGAGCAGTCCCAAAATCAACAGTTGCTAAAGCACCTGCATTACAATGAGTTAAAACTGTATCACCATCAGATAAAACTTCAGAACCATATTTTCCAATTGACTTATTAATTTCAATATCTTCTTCAGCTATGTTATAGGCTTCTTTCTCCAATATCTTCAATAGATTTTCGCTTGAAATATTTTGAAGAAATACTTTCTCCATTCTTTTTAAAGCCCAGAATAAATTAACTGCAGTGGGTCTGCTGGAAGCTAATTTTTCAAATACTTCCTTTGAATACTTTTTCGCTTCTTCTGAATTTAAATTTCCTTTGAAATCTTTCATTCCCAAAAAATATCCAAATGCTGCAGTTGCTCCAATTGCAGGAGCTCCTCTTACAACCATATCTTTAATCCCTACAAAAACATCTTCATAGGTTTTGCAAGTCATATATTCTTTTTTAGTTGGTAACATTCTTTGATCAATCAGTATTAATTCATTTCCATTCCACTCAAGAGTAATTGTTTTAATCTTTTTCATTAAATTTCAACCCTTTGTAAAACATTTGTAGTTAATTCATTAAAAGCTTTTTCCATTTCTGTATCTCTCATTCCTACAATTATACTTTCGCCTTTATCCGCTTTTATATTTACCAGGGGATTTAGAGGGAGTTGTCCTAAAAGGGGAAGATCAAATTCATCAGCTACTTTCTGGCCTCCACCTTCTCCAAAAACACTCATTCTATTACCACAATTATCACATATCAAATAGGACATATTTTCAACTATTCCTATTGGTTTTCTCATCATTTTCTTCACAAAATTAATAGCTCTTCTCACATCAACCAATGCAACTTCTTGAGGTGTTGTAACTATAAGAGCCTGCAAATCAGGAATAGTTTGTAAAATTGTTAACGATTCATCTCCGGTACCTGGAGGAGAATCGATAATTAAAAAATCTAAATCTCCCCATTGTACATCTCCCAGGAATTGGTAAATTGCTGTGGTTTTCATAGGTCCTCTCCAAATAACTGGATCTCCCTTATCAACATAACTTGCTAACGAAACAACTTTTAGATCTCCAGGTAGTTTTACAGGAGTTATTTTTCCATCCTCTGAGACGCCTAGCTTTCGATCAATTCCAAGCATTTTTACAACATTTGGTCCATGTAAATCTATATCGAGTAATCCTGTTTTAAAACCCTGATAAGTTAATGAAACCGCAAGGTTGACTGCTACGGTTGATTTACCAACTCCGCCTTTACCTGACATAACTAAAATCTTATTTTTGATTTTTTTCATATTTTCACTTATATTTTGCATTCTTTCACTCTGGTCGCTCAAGTTAATCCTCCTCGTATTCTATTTCATAATCTATTTTCAAAGCCTGTTTTAACATTCCTGCAACAGGACAATACTTTTCATGAGATTTACTAACTGCCTTTTCTATTTTATCTTTATTTAAATCTTTTCCTTTAAATGAGTAAATTAATTTAATGTAGTTAAATTTTCTTGGTGGTTCTTCTTCATTTGAAGCCTCAGCTCTCATAGTATATGTATAATTCTCAATTCTCATTTTTTTCAAAATAGCATTTACTACCATCGAAGTACATCCCATTAGAGAAGCTAACGTTAATTCCATTGGAGCTGCCCCAAGCATTTTTTCTCCTTCAGGTCTGTGAGAATCCATAATTATTTCATTCCCATCAGCAGTTACAGTTCTATAAGCTGTTGTATTTAATCTTTCCAGTTTCATTTCCATTAGATCACCTCTTTTTGGAAGTATTATAACAAAAAAAAAGAGGCATAAAGCCTCTCAAATTATTTTGCTATTGCATTTTTTGCAATATCACAGTACTCCTTAAATGTATCGAAATCATTGACTGCAAGTTCAGCAAGCATCTTTCTGTTGATACTAACACCTGCAACCTTTAATCCATGCATCAATTCATTATATTTTGTATCAGCCATTCTAGCACCGGCATTAATTCTTGTAATCCATAATCTTCTGTAATCTCTCTTCTTCTGTTTTCTTCCAGCAAATGAAAAGACTCCAGATCTTACATAATATTGTCTTGCTATTCTATATCTTCTACTTAAAGCACCTCGATAACCTTTAGCAGCTTTTAAAAACTTTTTTCTTTTCTTTTTTGAAACCATTGCACCCTTAACTCGCATCTATTTCACCTCTTCATTAATTATATGCAAAGACTCTTTTTTACTTTGCGTTCCATTCCCTTTGGAAGTGTGTCTCTTTTTTTTGCAACTCGTCTATTTCTAGCACTTTTCTTTCCAGTGTTATGTCCTGTGCCTGAATGATGGAATGAAACCTTTCCGCTTCCAGTAATTTTAAATCTTTTTGAACTGGCTTTATGAGTCTTCATCTTGTTTTTGCTCATCTGTATTTCCTCCCTGCTTTGGTTTATCTTTTTTCGATACGGGTCTTAAAATCATCCACATATCTCTTCCTTCTAATTTCGGATTCCTATCCACTTCAGAAAGTTCTGCTAAATCTGAAGCAACTCTATCTAAAATTTCTTTGCCTTTATCAGCAAAAACTATTTCTCTTCCTCTAAACATTATTACAACTCTTACTTTACTTCCCTTTTCAAGAAAGGTTTTTATTCTGTTACATTTCGTTTCGTAGTCATGAGTATCGATTCGGATTCTGAACTTCATCTCTTTAAGCTGGTTCTGCTTAGATTTCTTTTTTGCTTCCCTCTGTCTCTTTTCCTTTTCGTATTTATACTTCCCAAAGTTCATGATCTTTGCTACTGGAGGATTCGCTTGTGAAGCTACCAGAACTAAATCAAGATTCTTTTCCCTTGCTATTCTCAGCGCTTCTGATGTTAGAATTATTCCCAGTTGTGTTCCATCATCATCAACGACTCTCAATTTTTCAGATCTTATTTCCCCATTTTTTGGAGCATAGTCATTTTTTTTACCGATAAATAATCACCTCTCAAAATTAAAAATAGACGGTATATCAACCCGCCTATAGTAGTAGTTTATCTTAATGGTACCCTTTACCTCTAGGCTGGGGTGGGACAACGTCCTCTTTCTCATATTTTGGTGATCCCTGCAGGAATCGAACCTGCAACCTATTGATTAAGAATCAACCGCTCTGCCAATTGAGCTAAGGGACCAATAAATGCACTTATGAATTTTAAACTAAAATGATTTCTATGTCAACCTGCATATATTTAAAATCACATTAATTATACTCATTTTGCTTTTTTCTATACTGGAGAGCTTCGGCAAGAATACCTGGTGTTATTATTCTTTTCCCCTCAAGATCAGAAATAGTTAAACATACTTTAAGAATCTTGTCTATACTTCTGCCCGTAAGCTTCATTTTATCTACTGCGTTTTCCAACAATAATTTTGTAGAGGATTCCATTTCAACAGTTTCTTCAAGCATTTTATGACTTAACTGACTGTTTGAATAAATACCATACTTTCTCAATTTATCAACTTGAATTTTTCTAGCTCTCTCAATTCTTTTTCTAATGTCTTCAGATGTTTCTCCTGGTTTAAGATCGCTGTATTTTTTATACTCTATCCTTGGCATATTTACAAATATGTCTATTCTGTCCTCCATGGGACCAGAAATCTTCTTATTATATCTCTTTATCTCATTCCAATTGCAGGTACATTCCCTTGAATCATCTCCATACCAACCACATGGACATGGATTTTGAGCAAGAACCAGCATGAATCTCGATGGATAAGTAACAGATAACTTTGCCCTTGAAATAGTTACCTTTGAATCTTCAAGAGGCTGCCTCAAAGCTTCAATAACATCTCTTCTAAATTCAGGAAATTCATCTAGAAAGAGAACTCCATTGTGCGCAAGACTTATTTCTCCCGGTTTTGCCTGAGTTCCTCCTCCAATTATTGCAGTACTGGAGGCTGTATGATGAGGAGATCTGTAAGGTCTGATTGTAATCAATCCACTGCTGTTTAGCATACCTGAAACGCTATAAATCATCGTTGTTTCAATTGCCTCTTCCAGAGTCATGGAGGGTAATATACCAGGCATTCTCCTTGCAAGCATAGTTTTTCCACAGCCTGGAGAACCAACAAGGAGTATATTATGCCCTCCCGCAGCAGCAACTTCAGCTGCTCTCTTGGCAAATTCCTGCCCTTTAATATCTGACATATCATCAACATTATCTATTTTCATCTGAGGTATTTTGAATTCAACGGGTTCTCTTTTACTATATCCATTTACAAATTGAACCATCTCGTTCAAATCTTTCATTACATAAATATCTATATCTTTTACAACCGATGCTTCTGCTTCGTTTTCCTTTGGAAGAATAACCTTGAGTTTCTTATTATTTCTCTGAATGCTAATTAAAATTGGAAGAACACCCCTAACCTTCCTTAAAGATCCATCCAATCCCAACTCACCAAAGAAAACAAAATCATCCATATTTTTTCTTATTACATCATTTGCCTTCAACAATCCTGCTGCAATCGGTAAATCCAAATATGACCCTTCCTTTTTAACATCACTTGGGGCAAGATTAACAACAATTCTTCCATTAGGTACTTTAAACCCGGAATTCTTGATAGCACTCTCTCCTCCTTTTTTACTTTCCTTTACTACCGTATCTCCCAATCCAACAATATCAATATCATAGATTACTGCTTTTTTATCCACCTCA